>JBBQMX010000389.1:0-2871 GCA_038329375.1 Pseudomonadales bacterium
GAGACGGCGATGTGCTGACTCTGGAACTCAAACGTTCGAGCGAGGAAGTGCGGATTGCTGATCGTTTGATGGTCAGCGAAGATCGGGCCATTAATACGTCGTTCAACCCCAGTGCGCCGGACGAAGAGATTGACGGGCTGATGATTTCAGTTGACGGCGGCGTCGCCCAGATTGGCCAGTATGATGTGGTTGTGGTCAACAAAGGTACCCGCGAGGGCCTGGAAGTGGGCAACGTTCTGGCGGTCTTCAAGAGTGGTAACCTGGTCCGTGATCCGGTGACCGATGAAACCATTGAGTTGCCTTCCGAGCGGGCGGGCCTGCTGATGGTTTTTCAGACCTATGAGAAGCTCAGCTATGGGCTGGTGCTAAAAGCTACACGCCCGCTGTCAGTTGGCGACCGGGTTAAAAATCCCTGACAGTTTGTAACAGGATCAGCAGCGGGAGTCGAACCACTGGCTCCCTTTTTTTTATGGCATACTTGTGCCAGTAATAACCCGCCAGGATGGCGATCAGGATCAAAGGACAGATCATGCCTTCACCCCGGACTTATGAACTCTGCGCTTCTCCGTTGTTTGATGTGCCGCAAGCCCAATGGCTCGCGCTGTCATTGCTGCCTGGTCTGGGTGCCAAGCGATGGCATGTAATCTGCGAACACCTTGATAATCCCGGTGAAATACTGGCCATGGGCTCGTCGACTCTCAAATCTCTCGGGTTGCCACTAACCACCTGCGAGACAATTCTGGCCTGGCAGCAGCAGGATCTGCGGCATGAACGAGTCGCCCGCGCTGCTGAGATTTGGCGCCGGTGCCGGAACCAGGGTATCGAGTTGCTCACCCAGGGCTGCCAGGATTTTCCTGAAGTCCTCCGGACTATTCACGATGCCCCCTTTGTGTTGTACCTGAAAGGTGACCGCAGCCTGCTGAACCGTCCCCAGATTGGCATTGTCGGCAGTCGCAATGCGACCCGTGGCGGACTGGATCACGCCCGTCAGTTTGCTGCCGCCCTCAGCGAACGGGGCTATCTGGTTACCAGTGGTATGGCGCTGGGCGTCGATGGCGAGGCCCACGCTGGCGCCCTCGATGCCGGATATCCCACGATTGCGGTAGTCGGAACCGGGGTCGACGTAGTGTACCCGCGCCAGCACGTGGGGCTGGCAGGCCGGATTGTGGAAAACGGAGCGATGGTCTCGAACTTCCCGCCGGGAACGCTACCCAAAGCCGCACATTTCCCCCAGCGTAACCGGCTCATCAGCGGCTTGAGTCAGGGCGTTCTGGTGGTAGAGGCAAGCCCCAAGAGTGGCTCACTTATCACTGCACGGTTGGCTCTGGAACAAGGCCGGGAGGTTTTCGCTATCCCCGGCTCCATTCACAACCCGCTCGCCCGAGGCTGTCATCATCTTATTCGCCAGGGCGCAAAACTGGTGGAATCGGTTGCAGATATCGAGGAGGAGTTAACGGCATGGTGGTCAACAGATTCACTCATCGACACCGTCCCGGGTCCGCAAAGATCGTCAAAGCCCAGACAAGCGGAAACCGCTTTCGCGCCCCGTAAAGACCTGTTGACCGAACCGGCTTGTCCTGATCATCTGGAGGATCGTGAAATCGCGGTTCTGGAGGCTTTGGGTTATGATCCGGTTTCAACCGATGACCTGTGCGCTGCCACCGGGCTGCCAGCTAATGAGTTGATGCAATCCCTGCTCATGCTTGAAATGGAGGGTCTTGCAGATGCTGCACCCGGAGGCTTTCAAAGGGTTGTCTGACGTACCGCACTCTGAAACCGTAAACGGACCATGACTGACAAACACCCGACCATATCCCAGTGGCATCAGCAGCAAACCCGCCTTATCCTCTCTGCCGGGGGCGTGATTGCCTACCCCACAGAAGCGGTATGGGGCCTGGGTTGCGATCCGTGGAATGTCGATGCGGTTAACCGGCTTCTTGAACTCAAAGACCGGCCAGTCCATAAAGGGCTGATACTGGTCGCCGCTTCGGTCGCACAAATTGAATTTTTGTTGGCCCCGCTCACAGACAGTTTGAGGAACCGAGCCTTGGAGTGTTGGCCCGGACCGGTAACCTGCCTGTTGCCTGATATTCATCAGCAAATCCCGTCAAATGTTCGGGGCAACCACGGATCGGTAGCGGTCCGGGTGAGCGACCATCCTCTGGTGCAATTGCTTTGCAGGACCGCCGGAGGGCCGCTTGTATCCACCTCCTGTAATACGGCCGGTCGGCAGCCCGCCCGCCATGTGTGGCAGGTACACCGTTATTTTGGTCATCAGCTTGATAAGGTGGTACCCGGTCGACTGGGGGGCCAGAAAAAGCCCAGCCAGATTCTGGATATCGCGACTGGCCGCTGGCTTCGTTAGGAGAAACGCCATGGCATTACCCGGAATCGAAGAAGTCCGTCAGTACTTACTGACCCTGCAAGACAGTATTTGCAGTCGTCTTACTGCAGTAGACCAGCAGAACGCTTTCAAGGCGGAATCCTGGACCCGGCCTGAAGGCGGCGGCGGTATCAGCCGGGTAATCAGCGACGGTGCTGTTTTTGAAAAGGGTGGGGTTAACTTCTCCCACGTAATGGGGGCCACCATGCCGCCATCAGCAACAGTACATCGCCCACAGCTCGCAGGTGCACCCTGGCAGGCCATGGGTGTGTCTCTTGTTATGCACCCCAATAATCCCTACGTGCCCACTTCCCACGCCAACGTCCGGTTCTTTATTGCGACACCGCCCGACAGTGAGCCGGTATGGTGGTTCGGCGGTGGCTATGACCTGACACCCTATTACGGCTTCGATGAAGACTGCGTGCATTGGCATTCGGTCGCCAGACAGGCCTGTGAGCCTTTTGGGGGCGAGGTCTACAGGAACTACA
>JBBQMX010000390.1:0-2861 GCA_038329375.1 Pseudomonadales bacterium
CCGCATTTGGCGTCAGCAAGGCTTACAACTGCCACGACGCCGCACCGCCAAACGACGCTTTGGTGATTCGACCGGGCGTCTCCAACGAGCCACGCGGCCAAATGAAGTGTGGAGCTATGATTTTCTCGAAAGTCGCACGGAACGCGGTGGCAAGTTGCGGATGCTAACCATTCTTGACGAGTACACCCGTGAATGCCTCATCATCCATGTGGCGCGGTCCATCTCGTCACGCCAGGTGATCCAGATTCTGGAGTGGTTGTTTCTGGTGCGAGGTGCGCCAAACTATCTCCGCAGCGACAATGGTCCTGAGTTCATTGCCTTTGCTCTCCAACAATGGCTGCGTGAGCATTACTGCCACACGCTGTACATCAAACCAGGTAGCCCTTGGGAGAATCCTTTTATCGAGAGCTTCAACGGGACATTTCGGACTGAATGCCTGAACCGATGGCTCTTCGCCGATGGGCAGGAAGCTCAGACAATTATCGAACACTGGCGTCAAGAGTATAATCATCATCGCCCGCACAGCAGCTTGGGCTATGTCCCGCCTGCTGTCTTTGCCGAGAAGTCAAAACTCTCACTCCAATTGGTCTAGTTCCTGGGGGCAGATCACGCAATGCCCTGCGCGCTGGCAACGTTTGGCTGGAAGGCAGCCGGCGCTACGCCGACCCGGAGAGCTACCTAATCCCTCGCGAGCGCTGGCCTGGTCTGCGCTCAGAGGTCTGCCAACTGCTTGACCTACCCTTTGACGGGCGGGAACGGCTGCAACAACGCCAGACGGAACTCGAAGCAAGGCTGGCTAGCTTTGACCGAGGGTTGACCCGTAACAGCGCCGTGCGGCTGGAAAACGGCAATCTGGTCGTCACACGGCTGGAGGCGGAGCATTTGCCTGAGCACGTAGCGCGGCTGCAACAACAGATCGGTGAGCGCCTGCCCCAGGTGGATTTGGCGGAACAACTGATCGAGGTGGACAGGTGGACCCACTTCAGCGACTGCTTCGAGCACGCCGGCGGCAGCGAACCGCGCACAGTCGACCTCCAGGTCCACCTCTATGCGGCCATCCTGGCCCAGGCCTGTAACCTGGGCCTCACCCAAATGGCCCAGATCTCCGATCTGTCCTACCGGCAACTGGCCTGGTGCACCAACTGGTACGTGCGTGAGGAAACGCTACGACCGGCTATCGCCGCGGTGGTCAACTACCATCATCGCCTGCCCCTCAGTCAAATTTGGGGTGATGGCACGCTCTCCTCCTCAGATGGGCAACGCTTTCCGGTCTCGGTTAAAACCCGCAATGCTACAGCCTTACCACGCTACTTCGGCTATGGGCGCGGCTTGACCTTCTATTCATGGACCTCCAACCAACACAACCAGTACGGCACCAAGGTGACGCCGACCACGGCTCGCGATTCACCGTATGTGCTGGATGAGATCCTCGATAACGAGACCGAACTGGCCATTTTGGAACACACCACGGACACGTCTGGCTACACCGAGATCCTGTTTGCCCTTTTCGATCTGTTGGGCCTTCAGTTCGCGCCGCGCATCAGTGACATCGGCAGCCAGCAGTTATACCGGATGGATCGCGCCATCCTCTACCGGCACATCGATCCGCTGCTCAAGGGCTCGCTCCAGGTTGAGCGTATCCTCCGGCACTGGGATGACCTGGTACGGGTAGCGGGATCGCTGAAGTTTGGCTGGGTGACAGCTTCGTTGTTCATCAGCAAGCTACTTTCCTTTGCCCGTCAGAATGCCTTGGCACAGGCCCTGCAAGAATATGGGCGTCTGGTCAAGACGCTTTTCATTTTGCACTATTTGGAGAGTGAAGAATACCGCCGGCGCATCCAGGTGCAACTCAACAAGGGCGAATCGTTACATGCGCTGCGCCAGTTTTTGATGTTTGGCAATGAGGGCAAGATCCGGCGCCGACAGCTCGAGGAACAGACCAATCAGGCCAGTTGCCTGACGCTGGTGACCAATGCTGTGATCACCTGGAACACGGTGTACATGTCGGCGACCATTGAACAATTGCGCACGGAGGGATATGCCATCGCGGATGCAGATATAACTCACCTCTCACCAGCTCGTTATGAGCACATCAATCGCTATGGTAAGTATCAGTTCAACGTAGAAGAAATCCTGAACAGACAAGAGCTACGCCCCCTCCGCAAGCCGGAATTAGCATAGCGTTGTTTTTTGTCCAGTTGCTATCGGAACCCCAAGTAACCTCATTAAAGAACATGACACTTTCGCGCGGTTCACCCGTGTACAGCCTCACCCACACCCCACCGGCGCGCAAGTTGCAGCAGCAAGCCAAGCACTGTGGCCAGCCAGGCCAGGATTGCCAGATAGATGAAGACGCGCGGGATCAAGAGCAAAAATGGCACGTCGAGCGCTTGAGCCAGCCGGATGGTGCAGGCAGTGTACATTCCCAGCGGGAAAACCATGCCCCAGTACTGCGGGTCATACGTTAAGGGGAAACGCCAAATGCGATGCCGCCAGACCCCGAGGATCACCAACAAGGGAATCCACCAGGAAGCTGTGGCCCAGAAGAAGAGGGTAAAGCCCTTGAGGAAAGGTAACAACTCCTGTAACAGAGGCAGGTATTGTGCGGCTAAGATCAAGGTTGTACCGGCAAGGGTGGTAATCGCCACCGCGCCCATATTAATCCAGTAGGGCGCCGACAGCGTGGTTGGCACAAAGACGAAGAAGGTGAAACGATAGAAGATCAGGGTGATGATCAACAAGTAAAGCATGCACCCGAGGAGATAAAGACAGAGCATGGCGAACATAAGCAAGTCGCGACCAATTTGCCACTGGGGGGCCACCAGCACGCCCAGCACCACCAGCGACTGTGTCGCGACCAC
>JBBQMX010000391.1:0-2851 GCA_038329375.1 Pseudomonadales bacterium
AGCGTTCATGTACCTGCAGGGCACCACCCACGTGGACGCTCTCGCCCACGCCTGGTATGGCGATCAGGTCTACGGTGGCAAGAGCGCCGACAGTACGGTGCATGGTCATGCTCACGGTGATGTGGCTGCCATCGGGGAAAAAGGTATAACCGGTCGTGGTGTATTACTGGATATTGGCCGTCACTCGGGTGGAGGCGACAAGCATCGCCTGGCGCCGAATACCTGCGTCAATCTCGAGGATTTGCTTGCTACCGCCGACGCCCAGAAGGTCGAGATCAAGAAGCGCGATATTCTGGTGCTTCGTACCGGTTCCATCGCCCGTTTCTACGAGGATGAACCGGATGCCGAGTGGAGTGCCATGAGCGAGCCGGGCCTGTGTTATAGCCATGAACTGCTGGACTGGATCGACGAGATGGAAATTCCGATGATTGCTGCCGACAACATCGCCATTGAAAAGGTTGTTCAGGAAGTTGACGGCGAGCAGATGATCATCCCTCTACACGGTGCTCTGATGCGGGATATGGGCGTGGTACTGAGCGAGATCTGGTGGCTGGATGACCTCGCCGCTGACAGCGCCGAAGACGGTCAGTACACCTTTATGCTGGTCGCGGCGCCACTGAAGATGGAGGAAGGCACGGGATCACCTGTAAATCCTGTCGCTATCAAGTAATACGGACAAGGCAGAACCCGATGCGCCGGTTTACGGCGTATCGGGGCGATTGGCTTCTGTGCGGGCCATGTCATACACGCGAAAGGCGAATATGGTGTAGAACACCGCCAGGAATTGGTAAGCAATATTGATGAACGTCGTCACGATGCCGTGAGCACCGCTGGTTTCATCAAACGCCGCGCCCAGAAAATACAACGGAATGTAAATGCTCACGGTGATAACGGTATACCCGCCCAGTATCACCCACATATACTCCCGCGTACCCGCCCAGCCGATCTTGATAGCGTCCATCGGCTTGCGGTCATTCAACAGCAGCTCGAATTCGGCAAATGCAACCCGCACCGCGATGATCACCCCGGGGATGATCAACAGGAACAGTCCGAACATCACCGCAATGGTCACCAGCAGACTCAGGATAATGAACGGCTGCCAGTAACGGATGCCCTGAGTCCAGAGCTCGCTTGTGCTACGGGACTGGCCGGAAATAACCGAAGCAATGTAGAACACCACAGCTACCGAATACACCGGATACGCCAGAAAGCCGACGATCATCGGAATGGCCTGCTCCGCAAGCACAAACTCATCACTGACCATAAAACCCTGATACAGTGAAAGCAGTATCTCGATCGGCGCCACTATAGGCAGCACAATCATGGCAAGCGCCACACCATGGATTCTGAAAAACGCCCAACTGTCCGACAACGACTTACCCAGCATGGCAAAACCTGTTGTTCAATAAAGTCCGAATCATCAACGGACCACGCCTCAAATGCACCGGACTGTTGCCCGGATTGCTGACAAACGCTCACAAAAAAAGACAGCCGAAGCTGTCTTTTTTAAGCATGTTGCGTGCTATTTAGACAGCAACAACATTTTCCGCCTGAGGGCCTTTCTGGCCTTCGGTGACGGTGAAATCGACTTGCTGGCCTTCAGCCAGAGTCTTGAAACCGCCGCCTTGAATAGCGCTGTAGTGAACAAAAACGTCTGGGCCGCTTTCGCGAGTGATAAAGCCAAAGCCTTTTGCTTCGTTGAAGAACTTGACAGTACCGGTAGTAGTAGACATATGTAAAATCCTGAAATCGATTATTTAATGTGCCGCCAGACCATCGAAACGATGCCTGATCAGCGTTGTGCGGAAACAAAAAACACGCGGGATCAAAAACAGGACGGTGCACTACTATCAAACAACAACAGAGAAGCGTCTTATTCGTGAAATGCTTTGCTAAATCTTTCCTACGGCGATCACACTACGTCAACTACCACTGAATGCCAAGGCTTATTTTAAATAACTCGTACTATTACGGAGAATAAACCTACTTTCTGACAAGGGGATTATTATGTTCCAACCACCTGTCATCGCCCGCTGGATCGATATCACGAGCGATGAAGGCGAGACCTTCAATGGCTATCTCGCACTGCCTCCAGCCGGTAAAGGCCCGGGGATCCTTCTGATTCAGGAAATCTTCGGGGTTAATCATCACATCCGCGCGGTAGCAGAGCAGTATGCGATGGATGGATATGTAGTGCTGGCCCCGGATATTTTCTGGCGCCAAGAGCCCGGAGTTGAACTGGGTTATGACGGCGAGGATATGCAAAAAGCTTTCCGACTGGTCAATGCAATCGACTTTCAGGTTGCCATCACAGACCTGACCAGCGCTACCAAAGCACTGCGCAAGAGGCCCGAATGTAAAGGTGAGATTGCTGCCATCGGTTACTGCATGGGGGGCATTCTTGCCTACCTGGCAGCTTTGGAGGCCGGGGTCGACCGCGCCGCCTGTTTCTACCCGGGTGGTATCGCACGGCACCTGGGCAAGGCTGAACATCTCAAGGTGTCTGTACAGTTTCACTTCGCCAGCGACGACCAGCACATCACAGCTGACCACGTCGAGCAGACCCGACAGGCATTCAGCGCGCACGAAGACGTTATTATTCACACCTACGACGGCGCCGACCACGGCTTCAACTGCTGGGCTCGCGGCAGTTACCAGCGCCACGCGGCGGCACTGTCTCACGGGCGAGTATTGAACTTTCTCGAAGAAGGTTCCTTCAGTTAATGCCACTTTTCCTGGAGCAGCCGATAATTGAAAAGGCCTTCCAGCAGCTCCTCAGGAGTGTTTTCCATTGCCTCTAAAGCCCAAGTGATAAAGACGATCTTAATGACATCGCGTAGACTTCTGTTAG
>JBBQMX010000392.1:0-2847 GCA_038329375.1 Pseudomonadales bacterium
ACTGTGAATATGAAGTTCTGACCTGATGCCGGTCAAGTTTACGGTACCCTAGCGCTTCCACCAGATGCGCAGGCGCGATGACATCCTTGCCCGCCAAATCCGCCAGCGTTCTGGCCACCCGGAGAATACGATGCAGCGCGCGGGCAGACAGACCGAGCTTTTCCATTGCCCGGGACAGCAACACCTCACCTTCCTTGCAGGGCTCACAGTAACGATGCATGGCATCGCCCGAAAGTTGTGCATTCACTGCGCCGCGGGCCACTTGTACAGCACGGGCGTCCTTAACCCGTGCACGAACCACAGCGCTGGATTCAGCCTCAGATTGACGTTTCAACAATACGTCTCCGCCTTGAACAGGCACTTCTACATGCAAGTCAAACCGATCCAGAAGCGGCCCGGACAGTTTTGACTGATAACGCATCACCTGCTGCGGTGTGCACTGGCAGTCAATGCCCGGATGCCCGCGATAGCCACAGGGGCAGGGATTCATGGCAGCGATGACCTGAAACCGGGCCGGGTAGGTAACCTGTCGGGCCGCGCGGGAAATAACAATCTCTCCGGATTCCATGGGTTCACGTAGCACTTCGAGCACCTTGCGATCGAACTCCGGTAACTCGTCCAGAAACAATACACCCTGGTGGGCCAGCGAAATTTCCCCGGGCCGCGGGCTACTGCCTCCACCCACCATGGCTACTGCAGATGCCGTATGGTGGGGTGATCGATACGGCGGCTGCCGCCAGAGTCCGTGGCGCACTGGCAGTCCGGCGACCGAATGAACACTGGCAACTTCCAGAGCGGCCGCATTCGTAAGCGGCGGCAGAATACCAGGCAAGCGGCTGGCCAGCATGCTTTTACCGGTACCCGGCGGGCCGAACAGCAGCAGGTTATGGCCACCGGCGGCGGCAATCTCAAGCGCTCGCTTCGGGACATGCTGCCCCCGGACGTCGGCAAGATCCGCGGCATCAAACTCTGGCGGCGCATCGGCCATCGGCGGCAATGGTTGCAGACGCAGGGTATCAGTCAGGTGCTCACATACTTCAAGGAGGTGTCCGGCTGCGAATACATCGTCGGCAGCAGCGAGTGATGCTTCATCTTTGTTGGCAGCGGGAATCAGAAGCTGACGTCCGTCGGCCCGGGCGGCAATAACCGCGGGAAGCACCCCACGAACCGGGCGTAAAGCACCATCAAGCGATAATTCGCCCATACATTCAAGCTGGTGCAAGCGCTCCGCCGGAATCTGTCCTGACGCCACCAGAATGCCCAGAGCAATAGGCAGGTCAAACCGGCCACCTTCCTTCGGCAGATCGGCAGGAGCGAGATTAATGGTGATACGTTTGGCGGGAAACTCAAACCCAGCATTCAACAACGCACTGCGGACACGGTCCTTGCTTTCTTTGACGGCGGTTTCAGGCAAACCCACGATCGACAATGCTGGCAGACCATTGGACAGGTGAACCTCAACAGTCACCGACGGGGCTGACACGCCCAGCCGGGCGCGGGTATGGATAGTGGCAAGCATAACAACCTTCCTTGGCCGGACAGGAGCCGTTTCCGAGGCTCCCCTCTTCGTTATATTTAGCCGATTTTCTGCTCAAGATCGGCGACTTTCTTTTCCAGGGCATCGACTTTCTCACGGGTACGCATCAACACCGCCTGCTGGGCGTCAAATTCGTCCCGGGTAACCAGATCAAGCCTGGACAACACTGCCATCACGGTAGCTTTGGCCTGGTTTTCAAAGTCTTCTTTCGCAGCTTTTGCCATATCTGGCACGAACTGCCCGAACTGGCCTTGCAGTTGGGAAAAGAAATCCTGCGGTCCTTTCACAAAACACCTCTCGACGCTTGGTACGGGTATGGGTATCTTCAGGTAGATCATGAGTGTAACACACCCTCGCTCCTGCCATACTGAGGTGGTTGTCTGGTATAACGGCAACGGCTGGGCAGGGCAATTTGATGCTATCGGACATTTTCCCGCATCGCGCTGCACCATAATGGATCAAGCAATAACCTTATGCTCTAAAATGAGGCGAACACGCGAACCATTTTGGAGCCAAAGTTAATCAATACACTGTTTTAAATGTGTTTTTTTGCGTTGGCACATACGATGCTAAGTACCTCGTATGCAATCCGCACAATTGGTGTGCGAGGTGGCAAGCATCCCGAACTCAATACCGGTATCCCAGGATCAGAAGTATTGAGGCGGCTATACCAAGGAGAAACCAATGAAACTTGTGACTGCGATCATCAAGCCTTTCAAACTGGATGATGTCCGTGAGGCTCTATCCGAGATTGGCGTTCAAGGCGTTACCGTGACAGAAGTGAAAGGCTTCGGGCGGCAAAAGGGGCACACAGAGTTATACCGTGGTGCTGAATACGTGGTGGATTTTTTGCCCAAGGTCAAAGTTGAAGTCGCCATTGGTGACAATCTGCTGGATCAGGTGATTGAGTCCATCACCAAAGCGGCGAATACCGGCAAGATCGGCGACGGCAAAATCTTCGTGACTGAGCTCGAGCAGGCTATCCGGATCAGAACCGGAGAAACCGGCGAAGAAGCGGTCTGATCTAACCATCTGACCCGATAAAACAGCCAGCGCAAAAACTTTTAACCCTGATAGGCCTCGTGCGGAGGGCTTCCTATGGAAAGTAATATCTTTCAGTTGCAGTATGCTATAGATACGTTTTATTTCCTCATTTGTGGCGCATTAGTCATGTGGATGGCAGCAGGTTTTGCCATGCTCGAATCCGGGTTGGTGCGCGCCAAGAATACCACTGAAATCCTGACCAAAAACGTCGCTCTGTATGCGGTGTCGTGCACTATGTACCTGATCTGCGGCTACGCCATTATGTA
>JBBQMX010000393.1:0-2840 GCA_038329375.1 Pseudomonadales bacterium
CGTAACCGGCTCTATTCCAGCGGACTCGGTCAGCAGTCCGGTATTTCCGGGCTGGCCCAGACCCTTGCCAAAGGCGCGGCCTGGGGCGCCGACTGGCAGTCCGAAGACAAGATCGAAATGGGTGCCTTCGTCTGGCGACCTAAATTCCAGGCCTTACCGCCGTTTATCAATGTAAGAGACACGCTGTTTGCCTCCCAGTTTGATCTGGAGGGCAATGAGCTGGCATGGGGCGGAGCCACCGCCAAGGAGTTCTGGCCCACCTATCAGGGTGTACCACTCTACATGGCCCTGACCGAACTGCCCTGGACCGACGGCCTGTCCTATGGCCTGGATGCGAAGGAAAACGGTCGTACCATTGATGTGGAAGTCCGCCGGCCGGTGACCAGCTCATTGCTCGACCTGGGCTTTATGGATGCGCCGGATGACATCGAGTTTCAGGCTACCGCCCGGGGCGAAGTGTTCTACTACCGTCAGCCCCACGATGATGACAACCCTTCCGAGGGTGCCGGCGGGGACATCTATGGTTACTTCCCTGAGCCCGGCTCCGTCGATGCGCCATTGCTATCTCCCTTTGCCGGACTCGCCGCTGATGTATTGATGACCGGAGGCAATGAGTGGTTCAACCTGATGACAAACTGGTATGGCCAGAAGTGGGCCAATACCCAGATTGCCGTGCCCGTTATGTTGAATCTATTAAAGCCTGCGCTGGGTATCTCCAAAGAATTACCCAACTTGCTGACCCCCTTCTGGGATGCCCGACTGGCCCAGCTATAAACGGCGATTCGCCGGTAACCAACCGACCGATAAGCGGGCCTGACTCATAAACGATGGCCCCGCATTACCCATTCTGCACCAAAGCCCCACCGGAACGTTGATCTGATCCGAAGCGGCATTGCCTCGCGCATTCCGCTCTATTAGCCGCTGCCATCGTACCAAAACTCTTTTCCTGCCAACGCAAAACAACAAGATTTGCGTACCAGCGCAATATTTATCTAATACTATTTGATCACAATTTCTTACCCTTTAACTGTTGAGATTAAATATAACTTATTTATTATAGGTGCTGTCATCTCATCATTCTCTGCCCGGCTTTATCCATCGCCAGGCTGAAAGTTAAGGATTAACGTCATGAACGCTATGTCGAATAAGCAAGAGTACAAGGTTGTTCTGGGTGTTATAGGCTCTGATTGTCACGCAGTGGGCAACAAGATTCTTGCGAGCGTGCTTGGCCAGGCCGGGATCGAGGTTATCAACCTGGGCGTTATGGTCAGTCAGGATGAGTTTATCGATGCTGCGATAGAAACCGGTGCCGACGCCATTCTGGTGTCGTCCATCTATGGCCACGGTGAGATCGATTGTCACGGCCTGCGTGGTCGTTGCCTTGAGCGGGGCCTGGATGACATTTTGCTGTATGTCGGCGGCAACCTTGTCATTGGAAAATCAGATTTCCGCGAAATCGAAATACTGTTCAAGAAAATGGGATTTGATCGCGTGTGCTCACCCCGCGTCGATCTCCATGAACTGATCGAGGGTTTAAAAAACGACATTATCGAGCAGCGTTTTGCCCGCGAGCCGTTGACGAAGTCAGCATGATCATTACCTCGATAGACATCGGGTCCACCTGGACCAAGGGCGCGGCTTTCGGAATGAGCTCTTCAGGAATGCTGCGCTTACTTGCCCGGGCAACACGCCCCACATCAGTCAGCAACCTGTCGGATAGTTTTTTTGACGTCTGCCGTGACCTTGAAAGATGCGGCGCGTCGGACCGGTTGTTCTACTCTTCTTCGGCCAAGGGTGGCCTCTGCGTTGCGGCGTTGGGCATTGTGCCGGAAGTGACCTCGGAGATGGCACGCATTGCCGCTTATTCGGCAGGCGCAAAAATCAGCCAGGTTTTTTCCTACCGGCTGACGCGCTCTGATATTGCAGCGCTGGAGGAAACCCCACCCGACATCCTGCTGTTTGCTGGTGGCACCGATGGTGGCCATACCGACTGTGTTCTGCACAACGCAGGGGCGATTGCCGCATCCGGCCTGAACTGCCCGATCGTATACGCGGGTAACCGGTCCGTTCAGGACGAAGTCGCTGACTTACTGGCAACACGCAACGTAACCTTCGTGGACAACCTGTTGCCTTCGCTTGAACACCCGAACCCCGAACCTGCCCGGTTAGCCCTGCGCGCAGTTTTTCTGGCAAGCATTGTCAAGGGCAAGGGGCTTGATATTATCGTTGATGCTACCGGTGAAGAACCGACACCCACACCCTACGCTATCTACGAATACAGCCAGCATATCCGGACACATGTTCCTGGTTGGGAAGAGTTCATGCTGATTGATCTCGGTGGCGCCACCACGGATGTTTATTCCTGTCACCGGGAACAGCCGGTCAGCGGCACCGTGCGCCGGGGCTTACCCGAACCTCTGGTTAAACGCACCGTCGAGGGCGACCTGGGCATGCGGGTTTCTGCAAACAGTGCTGCAAAAGCCGGTGAAGAGGGGATCCAGGACGTTTTGCAGCAAACCGGGTTTGCCGACGAGGCCTTCCGGGCGCATCTGGGTCGGGTATCACAAAACCCCGACACGATCCCCGAAGACATCGCAGGGCAGGCCTTTGATGAAGCTCTTGCCGGTAGCTGTGTCGTGAACGCCTGCAGCCGACACGCTGGGCGAATTCATCAGGTCAGTACCGTAGATGGACTGGTGAACGTTCAGACAGGTCGTGACTTATCCGGCATCCGGCGAGTTATTGGCTCCGGAGGTTACCTTTCAAGAGTCGAGCAGTTTGATCCCAACCCGTGGCTGGCAAGCCTCTCCCTGGATGAGCACGGTAAACAGATCCTGACT
>JBBQMX010000394.1:0-2818 GCA_038329375.1 Pseudomonadales bacterium
TTGAAGGTTCCGCGACCGGCTCAGGCGGTGAAATTCGTGACGAGGGTGCTACCGGTCAGGGATCCAAGCCCAAGGCAGGTCTGACTGGTTTTACGGTATCGAACCTCAACCTGCCGGACGATCCGCAACCCTGGGAAGGCAACTATGGCAAGCCTGACCGGATTGCTTCCGCTCTCGACATCATGATGGATGGACCCATCGGTGCAGCTTCCTTTAACAACGAGTTCGGGCGGCCCAACCTGACGGGGTACTTCCGCACCTTTGAAGAGGAGGTTGCGGGCCCCGACGGCAATGAAGTTCGCGGTTATCACAAACCCATCATGATCGCCGGTGGTCTGGGTAATATCCGTCCGCAACACGTTGAAAAAGGCAATATTCCAGCAGGTGCAAAACTGATCGTCCTGGGCGGCCCTTCTATGTTAATCGGTTTGGGAGGCGGTGCTGCGTCATCAATGGACTCCGGGGTCAGTCAGGAGAACCTGGACTTCGCCTCGGTACAGCGTGAAAACCCGGAGATGGAGCGCCGCTGTCAAGAAGTGATTGATCGCTGCTGGCAAATGGGCGAAACCAGCCCGATCGCATTCATTCATGACGTGGGGGCTGGTGGCCTGTCCAACGCGATGCCGGAGCTGGTCAAGGACGGTGGCCGTGGTGGGAAATTCGAGCTGCGTGAGATACCGAATGATGAACCGGGCATGTCGCCGCTTGAAATCTGGTGCAACGAATCCCAGGAGCGTTACGTGCTGGCGGTTGCACCTGAGAATATTGACTGCTTTGACACGATCTGTCGCCGGGAACGCTGCCCGTACGCGGTCATCGGTGAAGCAACGGAAGCACACCGTTTGACTCTGGCTGACGCTTATTTTGATGATTGCCCCGTGGACCTGCCGATGGATGTACTGTTCGGCAAACCGCCCCGGATGCATCGCAGCGTTCAGCGCACCTCTTTCACCAAGCCAATTTTTGATTCAACCCGGATCGATATTGAGGATGCTATCCGGCGGGTGCTGAGGCTGCCCTCAGTGGGAAGTAAAAGCTTTCTGATCACCATCGGTGATCGAACGATTACCGGTCTGGTGGCGCGTGATCAGATGGTCGGGCCCTGGCAGGTACCGGTAAGTGATGTTGCGGTCACCGCCGCGAGTTTTGATGTCTACACCGGCGAAGCCATGGCCATGGGCGAGCGCACTCCGGTGGCAACCATTGATGCGCCAGCGTCCGGACGAATGGCGGTAGGCGAAGCTATTACTAACCTGGCCGCGGCCTCTATTGCACGGTTGTCTGATATTCGCCTGTCAGCCAACTGGATGGCGGCGGCTGGCCATCCCGGGGAAGACGAAAATCTTTACGAAACCGTCAAAGCGGTTGGCATGGAATTGTGCCCGGCCCTGGGTATTACCATTCCTGTCGGCAAGGACTCGATGTCCATGAAGACGGTTTGGGAAGAAGAGGATAGCGGGGAGCAGAAAAGTGTGACGTCGCCGCTCTCGGTGGTGATCAGCGGCTTTGCACCGGTGACTGATATACGCAAAACCCTGACGCCCGAATTGCGCCACACCGAAGGCGAGACAGACCTGCTCCTGATTGATCTGGCAGCCGGCCAGAACAGGCTTGGAGGGTCAGCGCTGGCACAGGTATACGGGCAGGTGGGAGCCGTCGCGCCGGATCTGGATGACCCTGAAGATATGAAAGCATTTTTTGCTGTTATCCAGGGCCTTAACGGTGATGACAAAATACTTGCCTATCATGACCGTTCAGATGGTGGTTTGTTTGTCACTCTCTGTGAAATGGCATTTGCAGGCCGCTCAGGCGTGGAAATCAAGCTGGATGGCCTGGTAGAGGAAAAGTCTCAGTTTGCCCGTGAGATATTCAACGAAGAGCTGGGGTGCATTATTCAGGTCCGGCGTGATGACACCGCCTTTGTGCTGCAACAACTCTCTGCGGCCGGATTGGGTGAAAATTCCGCTGTCATAGGCACCCTGAATGATGAGGGCCGCATTCGATTTTCATTCAATGGCGATTATGTAATAGATAAAGCTCGTGCAGAACTTCAAAGTCTCTGGGCTGACACGAGTTATCGTATTCAGTCTCTCAGAGACAACGCCAACTGCGCCCGGGAAGAATACGAGAATCTTCAGGATGGCGATGATCCGGGCCTCAGCGCCGCCCTGACCTTTGACGCGTCCGAAGATGTGGCGGCGCCCTTTATTGCAACGGGTGTCCGGCCTCGTGTTGCTGTGCTCAGGGAACAGGGTGTAAACGGTCAGGTTGAGATGGCCGCAGCTTTTGATCGCGCAGGCTTTGAAGCAGTGGACGTCCACATGAGCGATTTGTTGTCTGGCCGGGTAACACTTGAGAGCTTCAAAGTAATTGTAGCCTGCGGGGGCTTCTCCTACGGTGACGTGCTTGGGGCAGGCGAGGGCTGGGCTAAATCCATTCTGTTTAATCCTCGTGTCAGGGATCAGTTTGAAGCCTTTTTCCGGCGCTCCGATACGTTATCTCTTGGAGTTTGCAACGGTTGCCAGATGCTATCGAGCCTGCATGAACTGATACCGGGAAGTGGATGTTGGCCACGCTTCGTTCGTAACGAATCTGAGCAATTTGAAGCTCGCCTGGTGATGGTGGAGGTTCAGACCTCACCGTCCGTGTTCCTGAATGGTATGGCAGGGTCTCGTATGCCCATTGCGGTTGCTCACGGTGAAGGAAGAGCAGAGTTTCAGGAAACTTCCCTTCTTGACAGCCTTCAGCAATCCGGTTTGGTCGCGATGCGTTTTATTAATAACGGAGGTGAGGCGACAGAGCGTTACCCATACAATCC
>JBBQMX010000395.1:0-2813 GCA_038329375.1 Pseudomonadales bacterium
GCGAAAAAACCACGGTGGAAGGATTCGGCGTAAGTGTCGGGATGAGCGGGCGACTCTGAAGTCATCATCGCGATGTAAGAATCGAGAAAACTTTCCCGAGCATAATGCCCGTCGTGAGTATTTATGGAGCGCATCAATGTCAGGGCGCAATGGGCATTGAGAGTGTTCTCCCCGGCCGTCATGCCCTGATGATAATGCACATTGGGCCGGTCCCAGAACTCGCGCTTTCCCTTCAGGATGACATCACCGACTATGCTTTTCGCTTCACTCGGGCTGACATGTTTTCGCCCGCCCCCACTGGTTGAATGCAGCGACATAATAGACGACGGATGATGCACCGGAGCCGACTCAAAACCCAGGATGCCGCCGTTAAAAGCTTTGTCGATATCCTGAACGCTGTAAAACCAATGCGCTGGCATCGCCAGAGCATCAGCAACAAACAACGAGCGCAAAGCCGCTCTGGCCCGGCTCTGAACCGTCTCTGACTCAACCATTTCCAACACTCCGGCTTGTGACAGGGCACAACCATTCATGCCACTGGCACAAATGTACGTGCGGAAGAGTGAAAATGATCATCGCTTTACCGTTGGTGCACACCCCCCATATTCAACAAATGTCGATACTGACGGGTGCTAATCAGATGCTGTCCTGGCGACGTTCGGCGTCGCCTTCACTCATATCCTCTTCCGCTTCCTCCCAGCTTTCCGACAGGTCGTCGTAAGCAGCGGAGAAGCCCTTTTTCATCCGGTCCCAGGCACTCACGGAGCTGCTTTTCAGTCGGTCATACCATTCTGCAACGTTGCCGCGCTGCTCTCGCAGGGATTCGATACTTTTACGGGTGCGCTCACGAGTCAACTCACTCATATCTTCCCAGTTTTCTGCCAGCTCCTTTTCGAGCTGTCCAATTCGCGCATCCAATGCCTTCAGGGTATCGTTGATCGACGCAATCGCTTCGTCTTTCTGGTCGGCACTGAAATCTTTCAGCGTGCGGCCAAGTTCCTGAGTGTCCTGTTTAAGCTGCTCTACCGTGGTTTCGTCTTCTTCGGCGGCCACCACGAACGCGAAGCTCCAGGACAACAATGCCAACAGGGCGCAGAGCAGCCAGCCGGTTAATGGACGTGATGACATAACAGTTCTCCTGAACAGACAAATTGAACCGTTTGTCGGTTCGCGCCGCCATACGCTAACTGGCTTTACTGCCCGTCATATACCGTGACCGAGAATACCCAGTACACCCACTACGATGAGATAACCCGCGACGATGTAATTCAGCAATCTCGGAAAGACCAGTATAGCGATACCCGCACCCAGACTGATCAAGGGAGCAAGTTCAAGTTGTAGTGTCATGGATAATACCTCTTGATAACAAAATGGATTGTGACAACAGGGAAACTCTGACCAGACGAGACACCAGGCCACCGCAATCACAATAGCAGATTGGTTTTGCCTGGCCACCAACACAGGTTATTTCTCGAATATTCCTGCTCCGCTTTGCGTAAGTCTCTGAGTCTCAGGAGTTGCAGCCGCCTATTTGATACCCCAGATCTTCGCTACGGCACGGTCGGTGCCCAGAAGCCCGACCACAAAACATACCAGGCTGATACTGGAAAAAATAACGATAGGAATAACGGCGCCAACAATGCCCGAGATCAGAGCAAAATAGAGCGATACTGCCACCAGCACCATGAACAGGAAGCCTACAGCCAGCAATATCTTCCTGTGCGAGGGCCGGTAACCTTGAGGGAGCTCACCCTCTTCAAAAAAACCGAGAATCGGCCAGAACAGTCTGGTTAGGGAATTTCTCATACAGCCTTGCCCTGTGCGCATCGAATTGGTGTTTAAGGATAATGGTAGAGTAACCCGGATCAACCGCATACATCAGCGGCTGTGTACCCGCTGGAACGTTGTTAACCGAACGTCCACTGTTACCGTCAGGCTGTCGAGCGCCGCCGCTTTCTCTCGACCTTCTGCCTTCGCGCGGTATAAGTGTGGCGTCATTGCCAGCAAGTCCGCTACCGGCCCGGCCTCGTTGATATCAAGGTTATAACGAAGCGTGTCGGTTGCCACCCTGACAAAATTATCCGGTGCTTCAGGGTCGTGTTTACGCTCCGGCTTAAGCTCCGGATAGATTATCTCCCGCAATTCCCTGAGGTGATTTGGTCCGGCATCCACTTGTATCAGCCGACCCCCGGGTTTGAGCACTCGAGCAAATTCTGCATATACCGGAAAACCGAAAACACACAGCACCCGGTCAAGGGTTCCCGCAAAAATCGGAAGGTTGGCATTGCTTCCCACCAGCCAGTTCGGTTGCTGGCTCTTGTCGATGCCTGCCTGCCGGGTGGCAGACAGTATCGCCGCTTTTGAGATATCCAGTCCAACCAGCGCCATGGTTTCTTCATATCCATGCTCTGCGGCTAACTGACGCAGGTAGTAACCTTCACCACAGCCTGCATCCAGACAGGCATGCCCGCCCACGGCAGGCAAATCCGCCAACGTCAGCCGGTTCACCTCAGCAGCAATCGGCTGATAGTGCCCCGCTTCAAGAAAACGTTGTCGAGCTAAAACCATCGCCTTGCTATCACCGGGATCAAGGGAACGTTTTTTCTGCACCGGCAACAAGTGAGTGTAACCCTGGCGAGCCACATCAAATGTGTGGCCCGCGGCACAGCGCCATGAAGCACCCTCCGGCAAAAGCGGGTCACCGTCCAGCGGGCAGGCCAGAGCCTGGAAGGGAGTGATATTCATAACGCGGGAATCCTGATGCGATAGACAGTTTATAATGACAGGCGATTGTACTTGCTTCGCGAGGTGTC
>JBBQMX010000396.1:0-2801 GCA_038329375.1 Pseudomonadales bacterium
TCGGGCCCAGCAACCCGATGCGGCTACCTGGCAACAACGTCTGATTCAACCCGGAAAGAATGGTGGCACTGCCATGGCCCGCCGCGCCGTTACGTATCGACAGCAACGGATTGGAAACCTTGTCTGCCACCGGAAATTCGAAATGAAAAGGTGAGTCAATATGGGCCGGAGCGATTCGCTCCATGCGCTCAAGTGCTTTCACCCGGCTCTGGGCTTGTCGGGCTTTGGTAGCCTGGGCGCGGAAACGGTCAATAAACTTCTGAATCTGGGCAATCTCAGTCTGCTGCTTCTCGAATCCGGCCTGCTGCTGAGCCAGACGTTCGCTACGCTGACGTTCGAACGCCGAGTAATTGCCACTGTAGGTATCCAGCCGGTGTTGGTCAAAATGCACCACGTGGGTTGCCACCCGATCCATGAAATCCCTGTCGTGAGAGATAAAAAGCAGCGTGCCGGGGTAGCGCCGTAACCAGTTTTCCAGCCACAGACAGGCATCAAGATCCAGGTGGTTGGTAGGCTCGTCCAGTAACAACAGATCGGAGGGTCGCATCAGGGCCTGGGCAAGATTGAGGCGGATCCGCCAGCCACCGGAAAACGCAGAGACCGGCCGGTCCGCATCGGCATCCGAGAACCCGAGGCCACGGATCAGTGATTCCGCCCGGCGGGCCGCCGACCAGGCTTCGTGAATATCCAGCTCGCCGTGGATCCTGGCCTGGGCATAATCATCGCCACGGGCCTCCGCCGCGCCCAGCTCGGCTTCCAGACGTCGCAATTCGATATCGCCATCCAGCACAAAGTCACGGGCGCTGCGCTGTGAAGCGGCGACTTCCTGAGCCATATGCGCTATCCGGCAGCCACCGGGCAGAGATATGTCGCCGCTTTCCGGTGACAGCTCATCAAGCAACAACTGAAACAGGCTTGATTTGCCGGCACCGTTCGCGCCAACAATCGCGACCCTCTGGCCGGATTGGATAGTAATGCTGGCGCGTTCTAGTAACCACACGCCACCACGTTGTAAACTGAGTTCAGAGATCGTTAGCATGGCCGCATTCTAACAGGGAAATTTCAACGCCTGTTATTGTCCCGACACCGAGTAATACACTTTAATGCCTCTGACGCGAATTCAAAGGCACTCTCCGTGAGGTAGGGATACGACAATGACTCGGACGCCAACGTTAAATTCAGCCGACCTTGACTCGCCTCTCTGGCAGTTCGCCCTCGGTTTTTGGCGTGTTCCAGAGGCCGAAGCACTGTGTCTTGCGCTGCAGGCCAAAGGCTGGAGCGTTACCCGCATTCTGTGCGCCAGTTGGCTGGCTACTCTGGGAAGAACCCACATTGATGAGCCCGAAGAGGTCTCTCAGTGGCGGGAGACCATGACAATGCGCCTGCGAGCCATGAGACAATCTATTCCCAGGGACGTACCCGCATTATCAAAACTGAGGCAACAACTCGCTGCTACCGAACTGGAAGCAGAACGCGTCGAACTGGCACTGGCATTCACTGCTTTAAATCCGGAAAAAGAGGCATTAGGACCATTGCAAGGTGTTACCTACACACTGTTTCGGTGTAACCTGTATGCTGCAGCACCGGACGCTCAAGTCATTGACCAGGAGGCCAGACGTTTGATCGATTCACTGACTGAACTGCTGGTAAGCCATAGCACCGGTCTGGCGGAGTGTGTGCTGTGATTATGAAATGGCTACTTCGCCTGGCTTTTCCTGCACTTGGCTTACTGCTGGTGCTAATCTTTTTTGGCATCAATGATCCCGAGGGGCAGGCAAAGACCAGCGACCAAACACCCGAGATTGCGGAACCGATACCCTCTTTTGAAGGTGTGGTACCGACGCCGGTGACCGAAAAAGGACCCGATATCGTATTTAAATGGCGCGATGATCAAGGCAGCTGGCATTATGCCGACAAACCGCCTGAGCAAGGTGGCTGGAATGCCCTGGCAGTCGAGCCGGCCACCCAGGACCTGGACACATCCGCCCCATATAACGGTCTCGACGATGACTGGAGCTCGCCTTACGCAGCGCCTTTCTCCCTGGACACTGAAACTCCCCGAAACGACAGCTGATTAACACCAACCTGTTTAAGGACGCTTGCATGAAAAAGACGTTTTTCGCCATTGCTATTGCCGGGATTATAACTGGCTGCTCCAGTGACTCCAGCACCCAGACAGAAAATGACCCCGCACTCGAGAACTCTGACCAGAAAGTCAGCTACGGCATGGGCCTGGTTCTGGGTGAGCGTATGAACAACGATCTGCCTGATCTGCAAATGGATCAGTTCCTGCAAGGCATTCAGCACGGCCACGCGGGCGGCGACGAAGCTCGAATGACACCTGAGGAGATCCAGACCGCCCTGCAGGAGTACCAACAGACCATGCAGCAGGAGCAGGCCGCTAATATGGAAAAGATGGCTGAAGATAACAAAACGGCTGGCGAAACCTTCCTTGCGGAAAACAGTGATCGGGAAGAAGTCATGACGACGGAATCCGGCCTGCAATATGAAGTGCTTGAAGACGGCGAAGGTGAGAAACCAACGGCAAGCGACCAGGTGAAGGTTCACTATACCGGCGAATTGCTTAATGGCGAGGTGTTTGACAGCTCCCGCGAGCGTGGAGAACCGGTTACCTTCGGCCTTTCCCAGGTAATACCGGGCTGGACCGAGGGCTTGCAGTTAATGACTGAGGGCAGCCGGTATAAACTTTATATTCCTTCCGAACTTGCCTATGGGCCAGGCGGCAACCGCTCCATCGGTCCCAACGAAACTCTGGTTTTCGATGTTGAGCTGCTGGAAAT
>JBBQMX010000397.1:0-2798 GCA_038329375.1 Pseudomonadales bacterium
ACAACATAGCGACAATACCACCAAGTGAATGAGCGACCAGATCAACCGGTTGCTCAAATTCGCCGTCAATGAAAACGGCGAGATCGGCGACATAATCTGCCAGCAGATAGCTCTGACCCAGCGGCCTGTGATCGGATAACCCATGCCCGGCCATATCTACCGCGTATACGTCAGCAAAATCCTGGAGCCCCGGCGCCAGGTGAGTAAACGACAGGCTGTTATCCAGCCAGCCATGAAGCATGATCACGGGCGGGTGCCGGGGCGCAGTTGTATTTGCGGGCCATTTGAGGCCTGACAGCGACATGTGAGGTAGCGACCAGCGCATTTCACGGCAGCTTGTCACACTCTTGATGCTGGCCTCGGGAACGAGAGATTGTGTCATTGAACAGGGTTGTACCTTACATGGTATGGGTCGGTCGATCTGAGCTCAAGGCGCCGGCAAGGTAGGATTCAATCTTGTTCTTGGCGGTTTCATCATCACCGTTGAACTGAACGCCAATGCCCGCAGCGCGATTGCCCTGAGCTCCTTTCGGGGTAATCCAGACGACTTTACCGGCTACCGGGATTTTCTCGGGCTCGTCCATCAGGTTAAGCAAAAGGAAAACCTCGTCGCCAAGCTGGTACTGCTTCTGGGTGGGAATAAAAAGACCACCCTGGCGTATATAGGGCATATACGCGGCATACAGCACTGCCTTATCTTTGATTGTCAGGGTCAGAATGCCACTGCGCGCACCGAAACCAGGCCCCATAATGTCTTCCTTACATCAACTTTGTTGTCTTTTAATGAATCATAACAGGCTTGGTAACGATTCACCTCGGCACTGCCGTTATCCGGCCCGACGTTTACGGGCAGGCATGAGACTGCGCCACTGTATCAGAAGTCGCTGTGCTTCGAGCTCAGGATTCGCATTGTAAATACTGGCTGCCCGGGATTCATGAATGGCATCCCGCAACTGATGCGCCCGGAAAGCGGGGTTCACCGAGGCCAGAAACGCCAACATCTCTGCCGCCTCGCTGTCTCGTGGAGTTCCGCCTGCACCCGCCCGGGCCAGGTCTGCGGCCCAAACTTCCATCAACCACAAAGTGGTCTCCAAACCCAGTGCTTTAAAAGGCTTCGACGCCTCTGCGACCGGAATTTCGGATTTCATATAACGCCTGAATGCTTTTAAAGCACCAGCCCGCTGTGTCAGAAAATCACCCGCCAGATAATCGAGTGCCAGTCTTGGCGCCAACCCTGCCAGCTCCAGCGCTTGCCGTTGCAGGTCCTCACTGTACTCAAGCCCTGCGCTTGCCAGTTTACCCTGCAACCACTCGGCCGCGATTTGAGTCCCTGGCGTTGGAATAAGCAGCCGCTGACAGCGTGACATAAGAGTAGGCAAAATCGGGCGCCCGGTTTCCTGTAACAATAGTAGCACTACATCCGCCGACGGCTCCTCCAGGGTTTTGAGCAACGCGTTAGCCGCGTTGATGTTCAGCTGGTCCGCCCGATCGACAATAATCAATTTCCTGCGCGCGACCTGAGGCGACGCCACCGCAAAGCCTGACAGTGCTCTGATCTGATCAACCTTGATCATGCGGGATTTTTCCGGAGCGTACACCCGCACATCGGGATGGGACTCACCGGCCAGCAGTTGGCATTGCTTGCATTTACCGCAAGCGGACAGGCTTTCGCTGGACGGACGCTCACAGACCAGAAATGCCGACACTTCTTCAGCCAATGCGCGCTTGCCCACGCCTTTCTCACCGGCAATCAGGAGCGCATGCGGTAATTGAGCGGCCATAAATCTGCCGTGTACGGACGCCCTTGCCGCCTCCAGCCAGGGCATTACATGTTCCGGTGTACGCAAGGTTTACCTCGGTTTGATTTGACGCCTGTCAGTTTGGCGCAGCGCCGTGCGGAAAGCCGCCAACAACCGCCGCATGCGGGCAAGTTCTTGCTTGCGAGTACGCCGGGACGCCTTGTCTGAGGCTCCATAGTAATGGTTGTTCACACCCCGGGCAAAGGCCGCTGCGGGCTTTTGCGCTGAGGGGTACTCGTGCCCTACTTTACGGGCAAGCTGTTCAGGAGTGTCGCCGGGTTCTACGGCCATTCCTCTGCGCTCCAGCAACCGGTGCCAGCGCTGAATTAAACGGTTGTAGGGGTCACGGGAACGGCCTGAATGCTGTTGCCACAGACTAATCATACCGGCAAGCAGCAGCGCCGCACCGACCAGGCCAGCGCTGACATAACCCAGCTCCCTCAACCCGAACCCTCCGGGCAACCGCGACATAAGGTCCATTTGCGACTGGCCCTGATAGCCAACGACCCAGCGCTGCCACTGATAGTTCATTCGATCCATGTACAGCGATGCCCACTGCACCAGCGCCAGATCCCCGTAGCGTTGCGGTGAGGCCCAGTTGTTTTCCAGAAAGGAACCCTCTTCCGCCATGGCATCCCGCAGTCCGCTTTCAATGCGGTCGGGAGAAATCGCCGCGGTCGGGTCCATACGCGCCCATCCCGTGCCCGAAAGCCAGACTTCCACCCAGGCATGAGCATCATACTGGCGAACCAGCACGTACTCGCTCTCACCGACCACTTCACCGCCCTGATACCCGACCACCACGCGGGCCGGTACACCCGCCGCACGCAGCAGAAACGCTGCCGCGCTGGCGTAATGGGCACAAAACCCACGTTTCTCATCAAATAGCAGGCTGTCAATACCGTTCTCGGGCATCACCGGTGGCCGCAGCGTGTAGAAATACTCGTTATAACGGAAGCGTTCCAGAATGGACTGCGCCAACTCTCTCGCGCCATTGGT
>JBBQMX010000398.1:0-2798 GCA_038329375.1 Pseudomonadales bacterium
TTGAAGACATGCGGTCCCGACAACACTGGCATACCCCAGGCAGCAGGCTCCAACGGATTGTGGCCGCCGCGTTCAATGAGTGAGCCTCCCACGAAAGCCACATCCGAGACACCATAAAGCATCAACAACTCGCCCATAGTGTCACCAAGGTAAACCTGAACTGTGCTGCCGTCATCACTAAGCGAACGCCTCCCAAGGCTGAGACTCCGGGATGTCACCAGGTCTGCCACTTCATTAAAGCGATCCGGGTGACGAGGCACAATAATCAGCAGCGTTGACGGATGGCAGACCAACAGCTTTTGATGGGCGTCAAGAATTTGTTCATCTTCGCCAACATGAGTACTGGCGGCTATCCAGATTGGACGGGAGGCGCCTCCCATCTGCTGTCTCAGCGAAGCAGCTTCCGCGCGCAATGACGGCGTGATCGCTACATCAAACTTGATACTGCCAGTGACGGACACTGTTTCAGGTTTAGCGCCAATTTTCAGAAAACGGCGGGCATCCTCATCTGCCTGTGCGGCAATCCAGCTGATGCTCTCCAGCAACGGCTCCACCAGGCTCCATACCCTCTGATAGCCTCGCGCTGAGCGGGAAGAAAGACGAGCATTGACAAGAAAAATCGGCACGTTTCGGCTGTGAGTGAGCGCGATCATATTGGGCCAAAGCTCAGTTTCCATGATCACCAGTGCTCTGGGATTAATCCGGTCAACAAAGCGTCTCACCGAACCCGGCGTATCGTAAGGCGAGAACGCATACTGAATCTGATCACCAAACATAGCTTTAGCGCGCTCAGAACCGGTGGCAGTCATGGCGGTCATCAGAATCGGCACTGCCGGATTACGACGCAATAACTCTTTAACCAACGGCGCAGCGGCGATCGTTTCACCAACCGAAACCGCATGCACCCAAATAACGGGCTCAAAAGAAGGAGCCACATAACCCAGCCGCTGCTGCCAGTTCAGCCAGGTTTCCGGTGACTGGCGGCCCTGCCACCACAGGCGAAGAAGCACAAAAGGCAGCGCCAGCCGAAAAAATAGTGAGTACAAAAAATGCAGCATTATGGCTCCGGACTGGATGGTCGGGCGTTATTCTACAGAAACCCTCAGGGTTTCGCTTGATTCCCTAACTGCTAGACCGGTTCCGCTCCGCGGAGCTTATACCTGGCGTGCTTACACTGCTAAACTACCGGTTTGGCGAGACATTTCCCTTTATATAAAACACTCCCTAAGCCAACTATGCCCGTCAAGAGGACAAATTGATCCCCGTGAGCAAGCCCAGGAAGAAAACCAGAGACCTGGATTACCGTCACTACCGGCACCCTCGTTGGTGGCCGACCTGGGTCAGTGTGAGTCTGATAAGGCTGCTGGCAACATTACCGATGAAGCTGCAGTGGCGACTGGGCACCTTGCTGGGCGAGTTGGCATTCAGGACCTTGAAAAGCCGGCGTCACGTTACCGAAACCAACATTCAACTGTGCTTCCCCGAACTCAACGATAAAGAACGATTGGCCCTGGTGCGCAAATCCTTCCACTCCAACGGCATCGGTGCGATGGAAATCGGCGCTGCCTGGTTCCGGCAGCCGGAAGCCCTGAAACACCTCACGTCTGTTAACGGTCTGGAACATATCGACACCGCCCTGGCAAAGGGCCAAGGCGTACTTTTGTTGGGTGGGCATTACAGTACTCTGGACCTTGGCGGTAGCCTCCTCACGCTGTTTATTGAAACCGATGTAATGCAACGTGACCACAATAATCTGCTGATGAATGCGGTGATGACCCGGGCCCGCGAGCGGCTATATGGCGTTGTTCTGGGCAACAAGAACCTGCGAGGCCTGTTAAAACGACTTAAGGCAAACCGGGTCGTCTGGTACGCGACGGACCAGGATTACGGCCGCAAAGGTACCGTCTTCGCGCCTTTTTTCAACGTACCCGCTGCCAGCATAACCGCCACCGCGCGAATTGCCGCCCATAGCGGGTGTGCGGTTATTCCGTTCAGCCATTTTCGGTGTCAGAACACGATCGGCTATAACCTGCATTTTCATCCGCCACTCGCGAATTTTCCATCAGGGGATGACATGACAGACGCGACTTTGGTAAACCAGACCATTGAGCAAGAAATCCGGCGCCATCCGGACCAGTACCTCTGGATGCACCGGCGCTTTAAAACCCGCCCGTCCCGGAATGATCCTGACTTTTACCGGACCACACAAACATGACCGAGAAAGCATCAGGATCTTCGCCAGCGCCGGTCCTCTTTCTACTGACCGACAACAAGCCGGGCCATTACAACCAACTCAAAGGCCTGGGCAACCGCCTTCGGGTATTGTGCGGCGCGAGCATTCACTGGATCGACACCACTACCATCAGGACACCCCTGTGGCGCGCTTTACTTGGGGTGTCGCCAATACTGGACACTGCTTTACCAACGCCAAGTCTCATTATCGGGGCCGGCACCGGCAGCCACCGCTTGTTGTTGGCCTTGCGTCGAAAGCGCAGGGCCAGGACCGTGGTTCTGATGAAGCCTGCCTTTCCTTTGAGCTGGGTCGACGCTGCCATTATTCCGCAACATGATCGGGCCAAACCGTCTCGCACGACGTTAATTACCGAAGGCGTCATCAATACCCAGACCCCAATGGCACGCATTACCGACAAACCGGAAGCCCTGATATTGATCGGGGGCCCGTCACGCCACTACAACTGGGATGACGATTTGGTCTTCAATCAGCTTGTCCAGTTGTTGAAAACCTACCCGGACTGGCGTTGGACCATCAGTGGGTCACGACGAACGCCGGAGGTATT
>JBBQMX010000399.1:0-2785 GCA_038329375.1 Pseudomonadales bacterium
CGACATGGCGGAAACCATGGCCCAAAGTGGGCACTTCATCGAAATGTCCGCCTGGGCGGTGGTGATCAGCCTGGTCTTCGGCATGATCGCGGGTTTGGCCGTGTTCCGCCTGCTGACCCGCCGTTTAACCCGGCTGACCGGACTGGTGGAACAGTTCGAACACACCGGCATGAGTCGCCAGCCATCGCAAACCTGGCAGCAGCAGCGGCCGAAGGTGCAGGATGAAGTGGATTATCTCGGGGTTACCTTTGATCACATGGCTCAACGCATTGCCAGCCAGATTGAGGAGCTCCAGGACAAGGACACCCTGCGTCGCCAACTGGTGGCCCAGGTATCCCATGATCTGCGAACCCCGTTGGCATCCATGCAGGGCTATGTGGAAAGTCTGAAGATGAAGCGGAAAACGCTCTCCGATGCCGAACAGGAACGCTTCCTCGATATTGCCCTGGAGGAAGGCCGTCGTCTTAGCCGTCTGGTGGATGAACTGTTCGAACTGGCAGCTCTGGAAGCCCGGGAAAAGCGACCCCGACCGGAGCCCTTCGCCCCCGCCGAGCTGATTCACGATGTTTCCCACAAGCACGTGCCGGAGGCAGAACGAAAGAACGTGATGCTGCAGGTGTCGGGTTCACCGTCATTACCTCTGGTGTACGGGGACCTGGGTATGACCGAGCGTGTGCTGGACAACCTGATCAGCAATGCCATCACCTACAGCCCGACGGGCGAGTCGGTTGAGCTGGCGCTCGATGTCGAGGGGAACTGGCTCACGGTGAGCGTCAGCGACGCAGGGCCGGGTATTCCGGAGCCGGATATGCCCCACATATTCGAGGCTTTCTATCGTGGAGATGCTCGCAATGCCAGCGGTCACGCCGGGCTTGGGCTGGCTATTGCGCGTCGCATCATGGAGATGCAGGGTGGGTGGATCAGTGTGTTCAATAATCCTGAGCGGGGCGCCACCTTTATAATCCGCCTGCCGGTGCATCGGGAAATATGATCTGCATCCAAAATGATCCCAACGGCGTTATAAATTCGTAATAACTGGCAGATAAACACGTGAACTTTTGCCGGCACACTGGGAACTGTACACACTCCCCGGCTGTCTCTTCAGTTGAGGGCGTATTTCGCAAACGAGGTGATTAGCATGAATCGTCAAATATTTTACGCAGCACTGGTGCTGATTGTCGGGCTTATAGGCTTCAAGGCCAGTGCGACCAACGACACAGCCCCTAAAGATTCCCAATACGCACCGGCTGACCCTTCTCTTGAGGTGGCCACCTTCGCTGGCGGCTGTTTTTGGTGTGTTGAGGCAGGCTTTGAAAAAATTCCCGGTGTAGTGGAAGCTGTTTCCGGCTACAGCGGTGGCAATGAAAAGAATCCCAATTACCAGCAGGTCGCTGGTGGTATGACCGGGCATACGGAAGCGGTTCAGGTTTACTACGATCCCGAAGTCATTACTTATGAGGGCTTGTTGCAGGGGCTTTGGCGCATGATGAACCCGACGGACGTCAACGGCCAGTTTGTAGACCGTGGCAAACAGTACCGCCCGGGTATTTTTTACCACAACGCCGAGGAAAAACGCACCGCCGAGGCTTCTATAAAGGCACTGGAAGACAGCGGCCGTTATGACAACCCGGTGGCGATCGAGGTGACTCAGTTTGAGTCGTTCTATGATGCAGAGGAATACCATCAGGATTACTCCAAGAAAAACCCGGTGCGCTACCAGGTGTATACCTTCAACTCTGGCCGTTATCAGTTTATTGATGACGTCTGGGGCGAAGACCGGGAAATCGATTACGCCAATTACCGGCCCGAACCTGGTACTGGTGATGATGCCGGTAAAAAAACGGTTGAGCCCGCAGCTTCTGACGTACAGGCTTATCAGAAGCCCAGCGATGAAGAACTTCGTGAACGGCTGACCGATATTCAGTACAAAGTCACCCAGGAAGATGGCACCGAGCGTCCCTACGACAATGAATACTGGGATGAAAAGCGCCCAGGCATCTATGTGGATGTGGTCTCTGGTGAACCGCTGTTTTTGTCTACCGACAAATACAAGTCCAATACCGGATGGCCGAGCTTCATCCGGCCCATCAGCCCGGAAGTTGTGGTTGAGAAAGAAGACCGCTCCTGGTTCGGGGTGCGTACCGAGATCCGCAGCGCGCTGGCAGACTCTCACACAGGCCATGTGTTTACCGATGGCCCGAAGCCCACTGGATTGCGTTACTGCATGAACTCAGCCGCTCTGAAGTTCATTCCGAAAGCCGATATGGCAGGTGCCGGTTACGGCCAGTACGTTGACCAGGTTAAAGAACCCATAAGCTAATCCGCTAAACGAAACAGTATGTGCCCGGTTCAGATCTGGAACCGGGCAATTTGTGCCCCGCAGTCTCTCATCCAGTCGAGCCAACTTATTGCTTGCAGAATCATCGGTCTTGCCTGTATCAATGGTAAGCCCATCCACGTTCAGCCGAGGAATCAATGCCCCTTCGCCGCCAATCCATAAAGCTGGCCGTCGCCTTGCGTAACGCACTCCATATTCTTGCGGCACCGGTTAAGGGCGATAATGGCCGGGGCGGATTTTTTATCCAGGCATATCGGGGATACGGGTCGAGCCAGCAGTTGTTTCTGATGGGGCGGGTGTTTCATCAACCAGGATTTGGCGCGAGGCTGCGCGAGGACCGGTTGCGCCGGGACCTGATTGATTTGCTTCGGCGACTGCTTCGCAAGCCTGTTGTGAATGCGCAGGTACGGGTCTGCTACAAGGATGCGGAGCAAGTCGTGTATACGG
>JBBQMX010000400.1:0-2769 GCA_038329375.1 Pseudomonadales bacterium
CATGGCTTTTTTCATTTCGCCGGCGTAGTGCATACCTGCCAGCAGAACTTTGCGGCGGGCAAAGTTGATGATCACGCAGCCGTCGCTGTTGGTGCCGTCACGTTCCGGCACGCACTCGAAGTTGGCGGCGTTGAGAATCTGCCATTCCTGCTTGTCGACCGGGTTGAAGGCGTCGGGGCGGATAAACAGATTGCGGCCGAACAGGTTTTGCCACGCGGTTTCTGTGGTCATTTTCACCGGAAGGTAGTGTTCTGGGTCAGAGCCGACATGTACCTGGGAAACGAAATGATTCTGCTCGACAAGGTAGGCTTCTACCCGATCCCAAAGTGCATCGAACTTTTCAGCATCAATAGGACGGTTAATGGGCCCCCACTGGATGTCGTCGGCGGTGCTTGGTTCCTCGACGATGTACCTGTCCATGGGAGAGCGGCCAGTGCGCTTTCCGGTCTTGACGACCAGTGAGCCATTCGCCGCCAGTTGGCCTTCGTTGCGTTCAATAGCCAGCTCAACCAGATGTGCTGTGCTCAGATCATTATAGGTGATGCTCACTTCGACCTCGCCAAGGGTATCTTCGGAAATTGTATCAGCCGCCAAAGGCCGGGTTACCTACTCTGGTGCCCGGAGTGTGAAAGCTGGCGGAAAACTGACCAATTGAGTCTTCTCAGGCGGCCAATTATGCCAGACACACCTTAAAAAAACGAATGTACTATCTACTCAATTGGGCTTTCGGATAGAAGAAATAGCTATCATTACAATTAATGTAATGAATGCCCGAGAAACAGACGATCAATATCGTTACGGTCGAAACGGTAACGGGCATGGCAAAACTGGCAATCCATCTCGATTTCGCCGCGCTCTTTGATAATGTTGTAGCACTCTTCCTGGCCAACGGCCTTGAGAGCCGATTGAGTGCGGTCCTCTGAACAGCTGCAGCGGAAGGCCACCGGGTCGGCGGCGAATACGCGCACTTCTTCCTCGTGGAACAACCGGTGCAGGATGGTCTCACTGTCCAGTGCCAATAATTCTTCCGGTTTGACGGTGCTGGCCAGATGGTTGACCCGTTGCCACAGGTCATCGTCCGGTTCGGTGCCGCCGGGCAGGCGTTGCAGCATCAGGCCAGCGCTGCGGGTGTCGTCTGAAAACAGGATCAGGCTGGTGGCGATCTGTTCGGAGCGGGCAAAGTAGTCTTCCAGACATTCCGCCAGGGAATCGTGCTCCCTGGGAACTACGCCCTGGTAACGCTGGCCCTGTTCAGGGGTGATGGTGATAGCCATCTGGCCTTTGCCGAGCAGTTCGTGCAGCGAGTCGCTATTGGCAGCGCCTTCCTCAAATTGCGCCAGACCGCGGATGAAACGGTCATGGCTGCATTCGGCCATAAACAGCCGTACCGGGCCGTCGCCTTTGGCCTGCAGGGACAGGGTGCCTTCGAATTTCAGGCTGCTACTCATCAGCACGCTGGCGGCCAGGGTCTGGCCGAGCAGGGCTTTTACTCTGGCCGGGTAGTCAGCCTGCTGGGTTATGCCAGTGTAGCTGTCGGAAAGTTGCACCCATGCGCCACGAACCTGGCTGTGCTCAAAGATAAATCGCTGGAACTGGTCCTGGGACGCCATTAAGTGAGTCTCCTGATGTCTGCCCGGCCGGTTGGTCGCCGGCTCGGGCAAAAATTCTGTGGTGCTGGCGCGGTTGCGTCAGATGCCGTTCTGGTCTTTGAAGCGTTGTATGTTACGCCGGTCTTTCTTGGATGGACGCCTGGCCGGGGGCAACTGGGCAGCCTGCATGGTTTTGCGTTGCCAGGCCAGGTCTTCCCGGTGTTTAACGCTGTCGTCTGTTTCGTGGTAGAGCGTCTGGGCTTCGGGCGCACCGCGCCTGCGGTCACTGACGTCATCGACAATTACTATGCGCTCCTGAAAGCCCTGGCGGAGCTTGAGCCTGGCGCCGGGCTCCACCGCTCTGCCCGGTTTGCAGCGTTGATCGTTGTAGTGAACTTTGCCGCCTTCGATAGCGTCTTTGGCCAGGCTGCGGGTTTTGAAGAACCGGGCGGCCCAGAGCCACTTGTCGAGTCGTACCTTGTTATCGCTTTCTGCTGTTGAGGTCATGTCTCCCCGCTTGCTGTTCCTGTATGTCTATTATAGCCAGTTCACGGGTTGGATGGCATGGAGCGTTTTAAAAGCTGGGGCATCACCTCGTCAAAGTGATGAATCGACGGAATACTGGGGTGGGCACGGTGTGGCGCGATCTGGCTGTCTGGCGCCAGGATGGCCAGGCACTGCCCGATGCCTGCCGAAACAGCACTTTCGAGCACCGGAAAGCTATCGTCCACCATCAGGGTGCGGGCCGGGTTGTGGGGCTGAATCCGGAGCAGGTCAGCCCAGAATTCCGGTGCTTCCTTGGGTTTGCCCAGGTTATGGCTGGAGATAACATCGCCCACCAGGTGATCGAGGCCGGTTTTATGAAGTTTCAGGGCGAGCGGGTCAGGGTGGCAGTTGGTGACGATCACCGAGCGCAGCCCGGCCGTGCGCAACGCTTCCAGAAACGGCTTCACATGGGGGCGGTAGGCAATTTTGTCCCGTACCTCGGCCTTCAGCTCGCTGATGTTCACGGACAGCCGGTCGCTCCAGTAATCGGTGCAATACCAGTTCAGAGAGCCGCGTTCTGCCTGAATCATCGGAATAATCATGTTCCGCGCCTGGTCGGGCGTCAGGTTATTAAATTCCGCATAGCGCTTTGGCAGATGCTCGAGCCAGAAGTGAGTATCGTAGTGGAGGTCGA
>JBBQMX010000401.1:0-2765 GCA_038329375.1 Pseudomonadales bacterium
GCTGACGCGTAAACGGCCAGGGTCTTGTGTCCTTTGGCGAAGAAATTCATAACTGTGCCTCATTCGTTGTAATGGTACTTGTTGTTGTTTCACTGTGCAGAACATACGATTGCAGGGTGACGTCGTCGTTACCGAATCTATCACAAGATCGACCTCTTGCAACAGAATGTTTTATACCGAGTCAGCAGAATCTTCCTGAAAGGATAATTTAATGATCGATACTCAGCAGTCCCAGGGTGTGCTTCACCTTGTTATCAACCGCCCGGGAAAGAAAAATGCCCTGACACGACTTATGTATCAGCAATTGAGTGAAGCTGTAAATGGTGCCAATGACGATGAGAGCATAAATGCTATTGTAATCTCCGGAGCGAAGGCGGTTTTCACCGCCGGTAACGATCTCGATGATTTCCGGGCTCGCGCCACTGATGAAAATCCAGAACCTTCCGCAGGGCTGGCGTTTATTGAAGCGCTGATGGATTGCGATACTCCAGTCATAGCCGCAGTTGAAGGCCTGGCAATCGGTATCGGTACCACTCTGCTTCTGCACGTGGATGTCGTGGTGGCTGCAAAGAGTGCGAAATTCAAAACGGCGTTTGTGGATCTTGGACTGGTGCCGGAGGCCGCGTCAACGGTAACCATGCCACTGCATCTGGGGGCTCGCAGAGCAACCGATCTGCTGCTGCTGGGTGTGGTGTTGAGTGGCAGCGATGCTCTGCAGTGCGGGTTGGTAAGCAAGGTGGTTGATGATGGGCAGGCGGTGACCGAGGCTCTGGCAATTGCAAAAGGCCTGGCAAACAAACCACGTGAAGCTCTGCGAGCCAGCAAGCGGCTGATTCGGGCGCCGTGGCGTGACCAGATAAAACAGGCACTGGAGCGGGAGCGCGAGGTCTTTTCCGAGCGGCTTCGTTCCGAAGATTGCCGGGCGGCGCTGGACAAGCTGACCCGGCGCTGACCGGATTAGCGTGCGGTTTTCTGCCAATAGGGCGCGCGTAGTTCCCGCTTCAGGACTTTGCCTATGGTGGAGCGAGGCAGTTCATCACGGAACTCGATCGCCGAGATGCGCTGGCTCTTGCCAAGCTGCTTGTTGGCCCATTCGAGTACTTCAGGCCCGGAATCCTGATGTCCGGGCTTGAGAACGACCAGGCCAAGAGGCGTTTCACCCCACAGCTCGCTTGGAATGCCGATAACCGCCGCATCGTCTACCGCAGAATGTGCCAGCAGCACTTTCTCAAGATCTACCGCGTAAATATTGAAACCACCGGAAATAATCATGTCCTTGCGGCGATCGAGGATATGGATAAACCCGTCCTCGTCAATGCGTCCCATGTCTCCACTGCGATAAAACACCAGGCCTTCAGGGCTTTCCCATAGCATTTCCCTGGTCTGCTCTGGCCGGTTCACATAGCCACGCATCATTGAAATAGCGCGACCAACCAGCTCGCCGATGTCGCCCTTCGGCAGCTCACGGCCGCTTTCGTCAATGACGCGCACTTCCGCGCCCTCTGTCGGTACGCCTACCGAGCTCCATTTGTCGGGGTGCGCAGCACAGTCCAGGCTGGTAGAAATCCCACCCTCTGTCAGTCCGTAAACCTCCCGAATGTTGCCGGGCCAGCGAGCCATGGCATCGGCTATGACCTCCGGTCGCAGCGGTGCGCTGGTGCAGAGTTTCAGCTTGAAGCTGGAGAGATCAAAGCGATCAAATTCGGTGTCAGCCAGAATCCGCTGGTACTGAACAGGTACCAGCATGGCGTGGGTTACACGGTGTGCTTCGGCCAGTTCCAGAAAGCGCCGGGCCTCAAACTTTGCCATCAGCACCAAGGTGCCGCCGTGGAACAGCGTGGGTAACACGGAAACCAGCGTAGTGTTGGAGTAAAGCGGGGTGGAAACAAGGTTAACGGCTTCGCCATCCAGCCCATAGCGGCTCATGCGTACCATTTGCCGCTGGCGGAATCGGTAATCGTGGAGGATACCCTTTGGGGTGCCGGTGGTTCCGGAGCTATAGATGATGTTGAAGGCGTCATCCGCTAATACGGCAGCGGGTCGGGCCTCCGTTGAGGTATTGCCGAGCCAGCTGCGCAGCGTCTGACCAATTTCTTCGCCGTCTTCTCCCAGTGCAACGATGCGGTCGTCCGGTAAGCCCTGCAGTCGGGGCCGGAAGCTATGAAGAAGATCCCGGTTTTTCTGCGACACGAAGAGGAATTGTGCATTGCAATCCGACAGCATCAGGTTCAGTGCTTCAGCACTGGCCATGCCTGAAAGCGGCACCATGCAGCCGCCAGCGGTCAGTACGCCAAGGTAGAGGGCAACGTAGTCGGCGCTGTTTTCGGACAGCGCAGCAACGGTATCGCCGTGCTGAAGGCCAGCTTCTCTTAGATGATTGGCGATCTGATTAGTCTGATTCAGCAGGGTTTGCCAGCTCACGACGCCTTGTTCGCTCATCAATGCCGGGTGATCCGCGCGCGTGGTCGCAAACCTCTGTATCCGGTGGCCGATAGCCTCCATGGGTTCGTCGGGCGTTACTGGTGCGTACACCGGCATTTCGCTAAGGTTACTTTTCATTTTTGTTCCTTTTGCTGCTATGGTGTTTTGACTAGTGAAATCTACTTCCGATTATATTGACTTAAAAGCGGAAGCCGTGACAGATTAATGCAGAAGCAGAACCGTCAGCGCGATAATAAAACCAGAGACACAAAGTGTGATGAGTAAGCCAGAACTTCCCCATGTCGATGGTACGGCACTGCCCGGCTTCCACAATCTGCTCGGCT
>JBBQMX010000402.1:0-2764 GCA_038329375.1 Pseudomonadales bacterium
GCTGAGCATCAGCAACCTGATTCACGCGCTGCAAAGAGAGCGGGGTGCTTCCAACATTTTTATCGGGTCAGCCGGTAAGCGCTTCACCAGCCAGAGGCTCGAGCTGATTGAAGCCTCCGACCTGGAACGGCAGCACTTTGACCAGGCTTTACAGGACATCTACAGCGAGATCTCCGTCCACACCGGCAGTAGCAGGCTGCTCAACCATATAGCCTGCGCGCTTCATGGTCTATCCGGCCTGGAGGTCCTGCGCCAGCGAGTGAACAAGCTTGATATCAGCTCCGAAGATGCCATTAGCGCTTACAGTGAGAGCAACCAGATGCTACTGGCCGTGGTCTTCGAGGCTGCCGATGGCGCGGTGGATCCGGCAATTGCCGGCATTCTGGTCGCTATGTACAACCTCATGCACGGAAAAGAACTCGCGGGACAGGAGCGTGCGGTTGGCTCTGCCGGCTTTTCCAGAGGTCGCTTCAATAACGCCCTGTCACAGCGCATGGCGCACCTTATTGAGGCACAAAATCGGTGTTTTGAGGTGTTCGCCAACTTCGCTGACGCCCAGTCGCTGGCGCTATGGAAACAAGCCACCGCCAACCGCCGGGAAGGTGAGGTGGAGCGGCTCAGACAGCTCGGCTGTTCGATTGGTCGCTACAAAGACCTGGACCCGGACATGGCTGACCACTGGTTCGAGCTGATGTCCCAGCGCATTGATGAGCTCAAGTCCATTGAGGAGAGCCTCGAGTCCCATTTCCACACCCGCTGCATTGAAAAGTACACTGACGCCAAGCACTCTCTGGCCCATCAGGAGATTTTGATTGCATCATTGGACCAGCATGATCACGCACCGGAACCCATGCTGGTGGTCTGTGGCCCGCAGCCGGACGACCCCCACGCCGATAGCGTTCAAAGTAAAGGTGTAAGCCGGCGCTTGGGCCGCTCTATCTTCGATCTGGTTCAGCAGCAGGCGCAACGGCTACAGCAAATGAGTGACGAATTGCAGGCAGCAAAGGAAGCTCTGGAGGACCGGAAAACCCAGGAGAAGGCGGTGCAGCTTTTGATGAATCATCGTCAGGTTTCAACTGATGAAGCCCACAAGCTGCTCAGGAAACTGGCCATGAACCAGGGCAAAAAGCTGTCTGACGTGGCTCGCTCCATCGTTGCAATGGCCGACGTGCTGACTTGAGACAGCCAGCCCGTGATCGTCGGGGATAAATAACGAAACAGGCCAGCCGAATGTCGGGCCTGCCGGGTCAGGGCTGATAGCGTTTTATGATCGCTTCAATATCCCCATCCGCCTTTGCCTTATCGAGCCCTTGCTGAAGATTCGCCACGATGACCGGGTCCGTCTCGTTACTAACGGCCAAATACATCGGGGTTTCCCGGAACACCAGCACCGGCTTGAGGCCGATAATGTCATGTTCTTGTTCTGCCACCAGTGGCCCGACCAGGCCGTCGGTTACCCAGAGGTCAGCCTGACCCAGAGCCAACCGTCGGGGGTTCTGGTTTCCCGCCACATTCATTATCACGTTGAAACCCTCACTCACGAGGTAGTCCGACATTACATCACCCTTGTACCCCGCGATCTGGTATTGCTTGGCCTGAGCCAACGAGCTTACCGTGATGTTCGAATCCGGCGCAGCAAACAGGGTCCACTGGATAGGTGCCAGAGGCCCCACCCACTGAAACTCATCCTCTCGCTCGTCGGTGCGGGCCGTGCAAAAAAGGGCGTGATTCTCCCGACCCTGAACCCAGTCATAAGCACGACTCCAGTCGCGCATTTTCATAATGTACTCGTAGTTCACGTTGGCCATCATCGCTTTGACCATGTCAGTACAGATACCGGTAATATCGTCTTCGTTATGGGCAAAGCCCTGGCCGGTAGTGGACGCGTTATAGGGGGGGTAGTTTTCGGTAAATATGTAGAGTTTTTCGGCAGCGACCGCTGTCGGTACAAGCGCCATAGACAGAGCGGCTGTCAGAGCACTGAGTGTAGCCAACGACAAAACGGTGTTCTTGAAGCCGGAACGGGTGGGCATTCTCGTTTCCTCATTCACTGGAGTTCGTGTTGGGTTTCATCACATGTTGCCAACATATCCATGATTGCGTGTTTTGCGCAGAAAGTCAGTGACAAAACGTATCCGGATCAAAAAATCTCTGCGCATCAGTGTAAAGTACTGGTATCCACCCTCAATAATTGCACAGATTGGTCTTTCGGTAATCGGATACAACAACACCGGAGCTTCTCCGCGAGACTCCGGTGTTGGGTATCATCAGTGCTCAAACCCGGTTTTGAGCTCAGCTCAGATTTTCTGCACTCATCAAGAGTCAGCAGGGGTTACCAGGCTTTAAAGGGCAGGAATTTGCCGTTCATGGTGACCACCACACGATCACCTTTCGGGTTGTCTTCTTTGTCCACCGTCATAGTGAAATCGATGGCGCTCATTATGCCGTCACCAAACTTCTCGTGAATCAGCTCTTTGAGCGTATCGCCGTAGACCCCGACGACTTCGTAAATCCGGTATACCAACGGGTCCTGTGGCACGGCCTGGTCCCAGGTTTTATACGGGCAGAGTTGCAGGGTCGCTGCCACGGTCTTATCCAGGCCGAGAGTTTCACAGGTCATGAAGGCTTTGTCTTCCGTCATGCTGTTCATCCCCAGGCAGGCCGATGTGGTCCATACCGGCGACATGCCTATGGACTCGGCCAATGCTTCCCAGCTAATGCCTTTGGTGGCTTTGGCTTCAAGTATCTTTGCGGTCATCAGCTC
>JBBQMX010000403.1:0-2728 GCA_038329375.1 Pseudomonadales bacterium
CATTTGGCGCATTGTTGAATATTTTGCTGGAACGGGAAGCCATTTCCGCCCAACAAATCGCCGGTTTTGACAGCGAACTTGCACTCAATTCTGCTCCAGCGGCAAGAGTTGGAAGCACCTGAATACCCGCTTCCACCGAAAGACTAAATCAGCAAAATGTTTGACAGATTCAAAGGTATGGCAAATTCTCTATGGGTACATGGAGGCTTGAGTGCAAAATCACCAGAGCAACACCGGACCCGAAGTTCCGATCCCATCCGAACAGAGCGCACCCGCCAGACTGGTCAACAGTCAGGGAAGCTCTCCGTTTCTGCTCGTCTGCGAGCACGCTTCCTGCTTTATACCGGCTCAGTTCGAAGATCTCGGTTTGCCGCCGGAACTGCACACCACTCATATCGCCTGGGACCCGGGGGCATTAGCGGTGGCCCAGAGGCTCAGCGAAATGCTCGACGCCCGGCTGGTGGCGTCAACTGTGTCCCGCCTGGTATACGACTGCAATCGGCCGCCCACTGCGCCCGATGCCATGCCAACCCGGAGCGAAATACACGACATACCCGGCAACCTGCACCTCAGTGAGGACGACAGAAAGCGCAGAATCCAGGACTATTACAAGCCTTTCGAGGCCCTGCTGACTGACGCGCTGGTTGCGACGCAAAGCACCAGCACAGTGCCAGTTCTTGCCACTATCCACAGTTTCACCCCTATTTATCGCGACCAACAACGGACCACCGAGATCGGCATCCTTCACGATAGCGACACGCGCTTTGCCGACAATCTGCTGCAACTGGCGCCGTTTCATAGCCCGCTGCAGTTTCGCCGCAACGACCCGTATGGCCCGGCGGACGGAGTTACTCACACGCTGCAGGCCCATGGCCTCAGAACCGGCGTAATGAATGTCATGATCGAAATCCGTAATGACCTCATCAGCACGCCGGATCAGCAGTCCACCATGGCAACGATGCTGGCAGGTCTTTTGCTAGACACATTGAACACCTGGGAAGCGCAGAATGCACTGGCAACCCGATTGCCTCGCCAAGAGGGATTTTGATGCCCCCGATTATCAGCGGTTACGTTCGTGTCGTGGATGCTGTGAATTACCGGATTGGAAGGGTAATGATGTACGGCATCTTCCTCATGGTGGGGATACTGCTGTGGTCATCGATTTCCAAAACGTTCTTTCTACCCTCACTCTGGACCCTCGAAGCCGCACAGTTCGCCATGGTTGCCTACTACGTTCTTGGCGGGCCTTACTCAATCCAGCTCGGCTCCAACGTACGTATGGATCTGTTCTACGGTAGTTGGTCTGACCAGAAGAAAGCCTGGTTCGACGCTTTCACGATCTTCTTCATGATCTTCTTTCTCGGAGTGCTGCTGTACGGCGCCTACGACAGCACAAGCTATTCAATGCAATACGGTGAGCGCAGCCCGACTGCCTGGCGACCGTATATGTGGCCCATCAAGCTGGCGATGTGCGTCGGATTTTTTCTGATGCTGTTACAAGCGTTTTCGGAGTTTTTCAAGGATATTGCCCGTATCCGGGGAGAGCAGATCTGATGTCCCAGGAAATGATCGCCGTATTCATGTTCTCCACGATGATGTTGATGTTGATGACCGGCCAGCGGGTGTTTGCCGCCATTGGGGCGGTCGCTGCGCTATCTGCCATTACCATGTGGGGTGTTGGCGGCTCCGACCTGCCTTTTTCAGCCGCTATGAAGCTGATGAACTGGTACCCCTTGCTGACCCTGCCGATGTTCATTTTCATGGGTTACGTACTGTCAGAGTCCAAGATTGCCGATGACCTCTACCGCATGTTCCATGTCTGGATGGGCCCGATTCACGGCGGCCTGGCGATCGGCACCATTGGTTTGATGGTGTTGGTCTCCGCCATGAATGGCCTGTCGGTGGCGGGAATGGCCATCGGCGCTACTATTGCGCTGCCTGAATTGCTTCGCCGGGGTTACGACAAACGCATGGTGACCGGCGTGATCCAGGCCGGGTCTTCACTGGGCATTCTCGTGCCACCCTCGGTAGTGCTGGTGCTTTACGCCATGATCGCCCGTCAGCCAGTGGGGCAGCTCTGGTTGGCGGGGGTGTTCCCGGGCCTGATGATGGCCGGGATGTTCGTTCTGTATATCGCGATACGCTGCCGCATCCAGCCTCATCTCGGGCCGGTTCTGCCACCGGAAGAACGGCAGGTCACCCTGTCGGAGAAGCTTCGTCTTTTGCGGGCGGGAGCCCTGCCGGTGGTGATCTTTGCCACTATGATGGTGCCTTTCATCAACGGCTGGACAAGTCTGGTTGAAAGCTCTGCCATTGGTGCCATGGCTGCTTTTATGGCGGCCATCCTGAAGGGCCGCATGAACCGGCAAGTGTTTGAGGTTTCCGTGCGCCAGACCCTGGCCATTTCCTGCATGTTCATGTGGATCATTCTGGCGGCGATGGGCTTCGGCGCCGTCTTCGACGGTCTCGGCGCAGTTAACGCCATTGACAACCTGTTTACCGAACAACTGGGCCTTAACCCCTGGATGATCCTGATCCTGATGCAACTCTCCTTCCTGCTGATGGGCACTTTTCTGGACGATACCGCAATGCTGGTGATTGTCGCACCGCTTTATGTGCCTCTTGTTGCGGCGCTTGGGTTTGATCTGGTCTGGTACGGCGTGCTTTACACTATAACTACCCAGATTGCCTACATGACGCCACCGTTCGGCTATAATTTATTTCTGAT
>JBBQMX010000404.1:0-2694 GCA_038329375.1 Pseudomonadales bacterium
ATCGGGGGTATCGATGGTATCGGTATGCGCTTACACCCGCAAAGGGTCAAGGCATGCTGATAGGCCACCCAGTCTTCCGGTGCTACATTATAAATGCCTTTCTGGTTTTTCTGATAGGCAAGCATGATAGCGTCGGCCATGTCATCAATATGGATAAACTGCATCATCGGTGAGAACCCTGCCAGTACCGGTGCATGTTCGCTGGCGAGCAGGGTGCTGATGGAGTTTCGGACGCCGGGGCCAACAATGTTGCAGGGCCGTAGCACGGTAATATTGAGGTCCGGGTAGCGCCAGAGGTAAATGTTGGCCAGATTCTCCAGCTCCACTGAATCAATCAGATCAGCGCTCAGCCCGGCGGCTTTGAGAGGGGCTTCCTCATCTATCAGGGCTGGGTTATAGGCGACGGCGCCATAGACGTGGTAGGTCGATAACACGACCACCTGCTTGATGCCGTATTTGCGGCTCAGGTCCAGCAGTTTCTGACTTCCGAGCACGTTGGCGTTATAGCGCCGCATCCGGGTAAGCTGACTCGACATGACGCGCCCGAGGTGAATAATGCCGTCGAAGTCGTAGCGCCTGAAAAGATCTTCAAAGACCCGTTTATTAAAGTCGATGCAGTAGCTGGGGATGTCATCACCCAGATACACCTGTTCCCGGAAATCGACCGCAACCAGATCACAATCCTCTTTCAGGCGATTAATCACCTGCTGAGCCAGAGCACCGGCTGCACCGGTGACCAGAATATGGGGGCGACGTGTCGTACTCATCAGAACAGCCCTTTTCGTTCGCTGAGGCCTTTGTCAATCAGTTCGCTGATTGCTGCTTTTACCTGTTCGACCCGTTCGGTGACAAGTTCTTCAGGGATTTCAGTGTCGTCAAAAAACATCGGCTCCCCGAAATTGAGGTGAACTTTAGCGGGAAAGACCACCGGCAGTGCGATCGGCGCGTAGGGAATGCCGAGGGCTTTTGCCAGTGGTTTGATGTTGGCAATGGCCGGGACGCTCTCTTCGCAGCCAACCACACCCACCGGCACGATGGTTGCTTGGTGTTGCATGGCCAGGTGCATGAAACCGTTGCCGAATCGTTTGAGTTGATACCGCTCCCGATACAGCTTGCCTGAACCCCGTATGCCCTCGGGGAACACGATAACTGCTTCGCTGTTTGAAAGCATTTTGGCGCAATTGATGGGGTCCCCCAGTACCGCACCCACTTCGTTGAGCAGGTTGCCAAGGTAGGGAACCGTGGGAAAAAAACGCTCGATCATCGCCCGGGGCATTCGGGGGCTGGTCTCACGAGACGCGACTGCATAGCCAATCAGCACACCATCGAGCGGTAATTGTCCGCTGTGGTTGGCAACGAGCAGAACCGGGCCTTCGGCGGGCACCTTGTCGACGCCATCGCACTCAACCCTGAAGTACTTTTCGTAAAGGTGGCGGGTGAGCGAAAAACCGATTTTCATCACCTCATTGTTGTACCCCCAGGGGTCATAACCGAGGCTGCCAATAGGCTTGCGGATACGGGCAATTTGCGCATCCAGCGCGGCAGGGACCAGTTTTGCTTTCAGGTAGGAACGTAAACTCATGCACTATCCTTTTGTCAGCCCCGTGAGAGCATCATGGCGAGAGTATAGCTGCACCCCTCATTCAACACCTGATAATCATTGGCGGCATTGGCAGTTTCAACGCAGAGCATGGTTTTCCATGCATCGACGGGGAAATCACTGAGTCGCGCTGCTTTGTCAGGGCCGGGGTTCCAGACCACGGTCGAGTCGCTTCCTGATGATGACAGCTTTCGGATAGCGCCGGGCGTTGCAATGCGAAGTGTTTCGCCGGATTCGTAGATTCTGTCAGTTTCACCTGAAAAACGCACAGGTCCGTTTTGAGCGTGCGTGCTCCAGCTGTCAAGTGTGTCGATATAACAGGCCTGGTCAAGGCCCCGTAAACGGGTATCAAAAATATTGGTTGTCGGCAGATAGGTATGCAGGGCCTGGGTCAGTGCCAGCGGCTCCCGGCCGGCGTTGGTGGTGGTTAATGCCAGCTGGAGACCTTTGCGTGAAAAGTTGAACGTTAGCAGCGCGCGGCTGCGACCATTCCAGATATCGGAAAAATCGTCGTTGGCGTCCAGGGAAAGACTGACTTCAACTTCATGTGCCGACTCCCGGATATCCTCAAGCTTCCAGACAGCCGTGCGGGCAAAACCGTGGGCTTTATCTGTCAGAATACGCTTGCGAACCTCGGGCGGGTTTTTGTCAGGGCCTCCGAACCATGGCCAGCACACGGGAATGCCACCCCTGATGGCGCGGCCGGTTTCAAAGCGTGCGGTTTCACTCATCCACAGCCAGTTGTCTTGCCCGCTTGGCGAGAAATGGATGAGGTGAGCGCCCTGGAGGATCAGTTTGGCGCTGAACAGGGGGTGGTGAATCTGTAAGCCTTCAAGCTGGCCCATCATTATCCAGCGGGTAAAGGACCAGTGGCCTGGGGCAGTGGTCAAATGCATACCTCGATATTCATCAGTAATTCAGAGCTCTCGCTTTATAGAGGGCGAATCTGTAGGCACCAATATCGCAAAACAAGACTATCGTCCAGCAAATCGCATTGGTTGATCCGAGTTTCCCCGGCGCCGGTTGCGATTATTTTTCACATCAGGAGGATAATACTGCAGTTGTCCGATAAATCATCCAACATACAGAGATGC
>JBBQMX010000405.1:0-2692 GCA_038329375.1 Pseudomonadales bacterium
CTGGGCATTCATGCCTTTGAACAGAAGCAGTTTGAACAAGCTATTGGGTACTGGGAACGTATCGCAGAAGTGGCCCCGAACCATCCGCAATTGCCGTCCATCAGGCAAGGGATCGAACAGGCTTACCAGCGGCTCGGCCGCAGCGCCCCCGCTCCTGCGACCCCTGCCGGTAGTGAGGCGGTATCGGAGCGAGGTGTTACGGTTCGCATCGAGCTCAGCCCGGCGTTTAACGGCCAGGTGCCAGCAGATACCACGTTGTTTATATACGCCCGACGCCCCGGTGAACGGTCCGCACCGCTTGCGGTTGCTCGTCGCACAGCCGGTGAGCTGCCTCTTGAGCTGCGTCTGACCGATGCGTTTTCGATGACGCCGACGGCAAAAATATCCGACGCTGAGGAAGTGGTCATTGCTGCCCGGCTGTCACCCGGCGCTACCGCCATGCCACGTCCCGGCGATTGGCAAGGCGCTCTGAGTGCGCCGGTGGCGGTTACTGATGCAGCCGATGATCAACCCGTCGAAGTGATCATTAACCAGCAACTGCGCTAACGGGCACCGGGGTTCAGGCCATCGGGGTAGAATGGCGGCAGGTCGCCGTCATTATCAGTTTTCGCCGTTGTCAGTTTTCTGAGATGACGAAGCCGGGCCACCAGTTCACGGCCATCCCAGGATGAAGATTCGTTGTGTTGTTGTCCTGTTCCGAACAGGCGGTTCTGGAGTCGGTTTATCTGGGCTTTCAACTCGGGGTCATCCGCTTTGCGCAGGGCATCCGATGTGCTTTGGAATACGTCTCCGGGATATCGTGCAGTCATCCAGCGTGGTAACAGGTCGAGCGTAGCGGCCTGGCCTTTGTCAGCGGCCTGAACCAAGGCCTCAAAAAGGTCTTTCTCTGCGGCGGCAAAGGGCGCCTGAGGGCCGCCTGTGTCGGAGACTGTCCGCTTGCCTTCATGCCGCCAGAGTAACAACGTAATAACCCATCCCGCCGCCAGTAGGGCGGTAGCCCAGGGCCAGTAATTGCGCTGATCTTCCTCTGTGTCATTTTGCGGTGGTGTTGTGACTTCCGATTCAATAACTTGGGGCTGCTCCGTAGACGGCGCGATTGTCTGACTACCTGCCGCTGGTAATACCGTCAGGGTGCGGGCGGGAATAACCGCGAACCGCTCCTGGTCTGCCTCAGTATCCCACCAGGGCAATCGCACCTCCGGTATGATGAAAGTACCGGCTTCCACACCCACGAGGGCAGTGGTTTGGGTCAAAGATCCGGTAAGTGTCTCATTGCTGATGAGGGTTTCAGTTTCCGGTTGTTCGGGATAGCTGCGCAAGCCGTCCGGAATGGTCGGCGTCAGCGGTGGCAGGGCGTTCGCTGGCAGTCCGTCCGCCGTAAGGTCAGTGGTTCGGGTCATACTCTGGCCAATGTTGACCTCGGTAATGTTATCGAGCCCACGCTCGGACAGCGTGAGCTCCCGGGCGGGTAGCCAGACATCACCACTGAACTGGTCGGGCGGTGCGTTGACCGGAATGTCAAAAAGCTGCGCGCTGTCACGCAGAAATACCAGCTGGCCCCGGTTGCTTCGGGTTTGTCCTTCAAACCGGATCGGGTCAAGGGTAAGCGCGCCGGGGCTTTGGGGATAAATGGCGTATCGGCGCTCAACGACGCGATAGCGTTGGCCATCGCGGAAGCGGCCGTATTCGTTTTGTTTGCCAAGGGTTTCGATGATCGCGTCAGGATGCTCGGGTTCGGTAAGGTCGCCACGAATCAAGTTGCCGGTGAAAAACAGTTTGACGGTCAGGACCAGTTGCTCCTGCACATATACCTTATCCTTATCGGCTGCCAGTTCGATAAAGGCGGCCCGAGGTTCGCCTGCTTCATCGCTGGCGCTGCCAGCCTGGACAGTGATGGTAATCGGATCGGAACGGGCGTCGTTGAAATTCAGCTCCGGAATAGTCAATGAGCCTGTACGGCGGGGCGCCAGTTGGTAGGTCCAGGTGATCTCGGCCTCGGTATCACCGTTAACGTTGCGTACGCTGTATTTCTGGTTCTGCCCGAGGATCTCGAAGTCGTTTTCCAGCTTCTCGATGTCCGGTGCCGGTAGCTCCAGGCTGCCCAGGTTGAACAGGCTGTCGAGGTTGACGGAGAGCTCCATTCCACCGACTACTGTCAGGGTCAGAGCTTCGTTCTCATGCAGGTTTGTGCGGTCTGGTTCCACCCGCAATGTCTGTTGTGCCATCGCCGGAGTGGCAAGCATTGATAGCAGCGCTATAATCGCTATGAGTCGGGCTACCATGGGGTATCAGTCTCGTTTGTTTGGGTATTACGTTCCCGGTGTTGCTGAAGAAATTTGCGCCTCAACAATCCGCCCGGGTCATCCGGAATTCGTCTTAGCCAGCGCTCCTGTCCCTGGGACAATGGTGATGCCTCAAGTTTGGGCGGGGCCGGGGTTTCGCCTGTGGACTCGTTTTGCTCAGTTTCGTTACCGGCAGAAGATTGGGGCTCTGCTGACTCCTGGGGCTTGGTTTCGGCTTCGCTTTGGGCTTCGTTTTCGCCCTGGCCAGACTGGTTTTTGCCACTTTGTTGGTTCTGGTCAGATTCACTGGCTTCGCCCTGGGGTGGTTGAGTGTCGGGCTTACTTTGGCCTCCTGCCTGCTGTGACGGATTATTCTGGCTGTTGTCAGAATTCTCGCCGTCGCTGTTTTC
>JBBQMX010000406.1:0-2675 GCA_038329375.1 Pseudomonadales bacterium
GTCGAGACCAGGTTTAGGGCATCACCATCCAGTCCGTTGCTGGTCATCCTACGGATTTGCCGGGAGCGAAACCGGTAATCATGGAGGATGCCCTTGGGGGTGCCCGTAGTGCCGGAGCTGTAAATGATATTGAAAGCATCATCCAGACCGACTTTCGCTGGGTTTGGCTCCGAGGATGCACCGTCAAGCCAGCCATCCAGGCAGATGCCGCTGTCATCGAGGCGAAAGTCCAGACCGATGCGATTATCCCGGGGAATAGGATCGAGGCGATCACGGATTTCGTTATAAAGCGCGGCATTGCGGTGGGAGATAAACAGGAAACGGGCGTCACAGTCATTGATCATCAGGGCCAGGGACTCGCCGCTGGCCATGCCGGACAGCGGCACCATACAGCCGCCTGCGATAAGGGTGCCAAGGTACAGGGCAACAAAATCCGCACTGTTCTCTGATAGCCCGGCGACGGTGTCACCGGTGGTAAGGCCCTTGGCCCGCAATTGGTTGGCAATGGCGTTGGCACGGGCGAGAAATCCTTCCCAGGTGACCTGCTGGGCGCCGTCTATGAGTGCGACTTTGTCAGGCTGGGTGCGGGAATACCCCTGTACCTTCCAGCCAATGGCATCGAGCGTTTCTTTCTTGTTTACCGGAGCGTAGACAGGCATCTTCCGCACATAATCTTTCATTTCGTAGCCTTTGATGGTTGATGTGTTCTGACTAGTGAAATTAATTACCGAATATATTAACTCAAAACCGAGAGGCATGACAAATTAAATGGAGTTTGCGGAAACACGCCGAATATAAGAAAGGAACATCCCATGATGCGTTTTAGCGAACGGGTAGCCCTGGTTACCGGCGCTGGCAGTGGCATTGGTCAGGCCACAGCAGTGCGACTCTCCCGTGAAGGGGCTGATCTGGTGCTGGTAGACCAGTCGGAAGCCGGGCTGGCAGATACTCAGAGTCTGTTGTCGCAAGACTCCCGGGTAATGAGCCGAGTGATGGATGTATCAGATGAGGCGCAGGTCAAAAAGCTGATACAGGACACCATCAAAACCTTTGATCGTATTGATGTGCTCTGCAACAACGCCGGTATTGCCGGCCATCATCCGTCTATTACCGAGCAGGATGAGGCCGAGTGGCAACGTATCCTGGACGTTAACCTGATTGGCCCCATGCTGTTTATCAAACACATCGCGCCTCATATGCAGGCCCGGCGACAGGGTGCCATCGTCAATACTGCGTCGGTGGCGGGTATCCGTTCCGGTGCCGGTGGCAATGCGTACAGCGCCTCGAAGGCCGGAGTAATCAATCTCACCATGACAGCGGCCTGTGACTTGGGCGGTGACAATATCCGGGTAAACGCGGTTTGCCCGGGCCTGGTGGAAACCGGCATGACCCAGCCCGTCTTCAACTACGCCCGCACTCACGAGAAAGCCCACAAGCTGGGTTCCCGCTGCGAATTGCGGCGCTACGGTGCGCCGGAAGAGATCGCAGCCGCTATTTTGTTTCTTGCCAGTGACGATGCCAGCTACATCACCGGGCAGGCGCTACCGGTTGATGGTGGCAATACCGCCTCACTGAACCTGCCGGGGATGAAGGTGTGACCGGCATCGACAGCGATATGGCTATCACCGCTGATGAAGAGCGGGGAGGCTTTCACCAGTTGCTTGGTTATCGGCATGTTTCCTGGGAAGAGAACTGTGCCGTTATTGAGCTGACGCTGCAGCCAAAGCATATCAATCGCGGGGGTGTGATCCATGGTGGGGTGCTGGCCTCGCTGCTGGATATTGTGCTGGCCGACGCTGGCACCTATTGCCCCTCCCCGGGTCGCACGCGAAAAGCCATCACCCTGTCGCTGACCACCACGTTCACCGGGCAATGCTCCAGTGGAACCATTCGGGTGACCGGCGAACGCCGTGCTGGCGGGCAGAGAATTTTCAATAGTACCGGGGAGGCCCGGGATGAAGCCGGAAATCTGCTGGCTATCGCCGAGGGCACCTTCCGGCTCAGAACCGGCAGTGAAAAACCCGAGGGTGCGCCAATCTGACCGGATAGCCCAGATCAGGCAATCCGGAGCAGGCGGCTCTGAAACGGGCCTATCACCTTTTATTCAGAACAAAAACAAGAGGCGCTAACCATGTTTGAACTCTCAGCCAAAGCCAAACACCTGCAACAACAGCTCATCAAGTTTATGGATGTGCACATTTATCCCAACGAACAAGTGCACCAGGAACAAATTGCAGCTGCTGAAAACCGCTGGGCGCCGACCGCCATTATGGAAGAGCTGAAAGCCAAGGCGAAATCTGCTGGCCTGTGGAATCTGTTCCTGCCAGAAAGTGAGTTTGGGGCCGGGCTGAGCAACTTTGAGTATGCCCACCTGTGCGAAATCATGGGCCGTTCCCAGATGGCGCCGGAGGCCTTCAATTGCTCGGCGCCAGATACCGGCAATATGGAAGTGCTCGCTCGTTACGGTACGCCGGAGCAACAGGAACAATGGCTGAAACCGTTGCTCAATGGCGAGATCCGGTCCTGCTTCGCGATGACCGAGCCGGCCGTAGCCTCTTCCGATGCCACCAACATTTCCTGCGAGATTCGTCGGGACGGTGAGGAGTACGTCATCAATGGCCGCAAATGGTGGTCGTCCGGTGCCATGTCGACCTCCTGCAAGATTGCCATTGTGA
>JBBQMX010000407.1:0-2671 GCA_038329375.1 Pseudomonadales bacterium
ATCCGGCACTTACCGCCAACCACATCAGAGCCCAGATCAACACAAAAGGAAGTGCGGTGATCAGGATCTCCGCAATACTGCGTGCCAGGCGTGGCTTGCAATACGCTCTGAGTGTCTGCCTCAGGGGTCCGGAAGCTGAGGTGAACCCGGGGGTCGATGCTGGTGGTGTGCTCATGGTGCTTTTGCCTCGAATCCAGTGTCTTAAATTCCAAGTCTACATCAGAGCCCGTATTGCAACTGTACGCTACCGTACGTTCTAAACCGTGCTGGCATGGCGCTGACCCCGGGACCCGAAGGAATGGCGTTCATAGGTTGTGGCGATGGCTGCAGGGAAACTACAGTGCAGACTCCAGCGTCGGTACTTGCTGGTGTAAAAACCACTTTTCGGTAACCACTTTGCGGGTGAACCACTGGGACCGCATCAGGCCGCTGGCCAGGGGCAGCTTTACCCAGTCGGGGATTTGCCAGCCGGCTTGATCGTTCGGTGCGCGGGTGCCAAAGCGCTCGGAAATCGCCTCGCCATATCGCCGCAGGTTGCGGGCTGATACATCAGACACTTGCCGGATGACGTCTGCAGCTATTAATGCAGATTCAATGGCGGGACGAATACCTTCGCCACTTTGGGTATACGCGAGGCCAGCGGCATCGCCAATCAACATTATGCCGTCATCGACCAATGGCCGCTCTGCGTGCGCGTACAACAGATAGGCATGACCCTTGAACCGCCCTGGGAGGTCAGCGGGAATGCGACCCTGGGCCTTCATGTCGTCAACAAAGTCATTGAGATGATCCGTCAGCTTGTGATTATCCTCACGACCAAGGCCGATATTCAGGAAGTTGCCCTTGCGGAATACCCAGGCATAGCCTTTCAGGTCACGGCAGAACCAGAGTTCCGGTGTATCGCCCCGAGCCTGGCAGGCGCTGGCCTGGGCGGCCGTCATTTCGAACTCGATTTCTTTTGCGGCTACCACGGTTTCATGGCTGCCGGGGCCGTGTCCCAGTTTTTTGGCGACGGGACAGAAATGACCGCCCGCTCCAATCACTAGTGGGGCTTCGAAGGTGTCGTTGATCACCCAGTTGCGGCCTTTCTGCTCGATGGATTTAACCGGAGTGTTCAACTGCTTGCTGGCGCTCACCCGGTCCAACAGCCAGGCATCGAACTCACAGCGGCGAATTCCATAACTGACCGTTTCACCATGATCGTTGTCGACAGGAGCCTGACCCATCATACCGATTCGGAAAGCACTGATGGGCTGTAAGGTTCGCCCCCGTGCGTAATCGTCCTGATCGATTTCCAGCGTATCCATCACGGCCGGCGTCACCCAGCCAGCACAGGTTTTATCCCGCGGGAAATTCTGCTTGTCGATTATCAGCACCCGTTTACCGCTTTTTTCCAGCGACCAGGCCAGGGTTGATCCCGCAGGGCCGCCGCCAATAACGATGATGTCATAATGATCCATGGATGGGCTCCATATCGGCTAGGCCTCCGGCGCAGCGGGAGTGCTGTAGAGATGTTTGCGGGTCGGGAGCAGGTTGTTGTTATCCCCGTGGGTGAACACAACCTGGAACAGTTGCAGGGAGCCCGCCCGGAAGGCCGCAGTAGAGCCCGCCAGATACATGTGCCACGCCCGGGTGAAGTGGGCGTCATACAGTTCGGTGACCTGGTCCTGAACACTTTCAAATCGTTCCATCCAGTGCTTCAGAGTAGCGGCGTAGTGCAACCGCAGGTTTTCCACATCCAGCACCGAGAAATCGCCGCTCTCACAAATGCTCATGAACTCGCCGATGCTGGGTGGGTAGGCGCCGGGAAAAATGCGCTTCTCAATCCACGCATTCATCAACATCGGGCGATTTCGACCGATACTGTGCAGCAGCGCCATACCCTCTGGTTTAAGGGAACGACGAATCACCCGGGCCATCTCGCCGTAATGGTCCTTGCCCACATGCTCCAGCATGCCGATAGAAACAAACGCGTCGTACTGGCCCTCTATATTGCGGTAATCATCCTCAATGTATTCGATCAGATGGCTCAGGCCCTGTTTTCCAGCCTCCGCGCGCACAAAGGCCAGTTGCTCCCGGGAGATGTTGTAGGCGTGAACTTTGACACCGTATTGGCGGGCCATATACCGTGCCAGGCCGCCCCATCCACAGCCAGCCTCGACCACGGTCTGCCCGGGCTGGAGCCGCAGTTTCCGGCAAACGTGTTCCAGCTTTGCCAGCTGTGCCTGCTCCAGGGACAGGTCCGGGCTTTCGTAGTAGGCGCAGGTGTACTGCATTTCGGCGTGGTCGAGCCAGAGCTTATAAAACCCGTTGCCAAGGTCGTAGTGGTGGTGAATGTTTTCCCTGGCATCGGAAACGCTGGTAGAGCGGGGGTTATGGTCTCGCCAGACCGCTTCAAGCCATGTTGGCCACTGTTCCCTGGCTTTGTGCACAGTTCGATATAGCGCTGTCATCAGGTCTGACAGATCCCCTTCAACTTTTAACCGCCCGGAGCTGTATAGGTCACCGAATGCCAGGTTGGGGTTACTGACCAACTGATAGAGGGCTTTGGGATCGGCCAGCCGGAGGGTGAAACTGGCGGCGATGAGGTCCGATTCAATGATTTCGTCATTCCAAAGCTGAAATCGAACGGGCGGATTGCCTGCCATTCTCAACAGCTTCGCGATCAGCC
>JBBQMX010000408.1:0-2669 GCA_038329375.1 Pseudomonadales bacterium
GCCGGTGTTAACGCCATCATGAATCTAGCGACTGGCAGCTTTGGTGCCACGCTGGCGGAACCTCTGGTTCGCAGCGGGGAGATTCTGAAACTAAGCCGCGACGTGGTGTGTCCGTTCTACAAGGCAAAAATGAAGCGGGCGGTGGCGGTCTTCACTGAAGCCATGGGCGAGGGTTATCAGTGGTACGCTCACAAACCGGAAGGCGCAATGTTTCTCTGGTTGTGGTTTCCCGGATTGCCGATCACCAGTTTCGAGCTTTACCAGCGGCTAAAGCAGCGGGGAGTGCTGGTGGTATCCGGGCACTATTTCTTCCCGGGTTTACCAGAGGACGGCTGGCGCCATCGGCAGGAATGCCTGAGAGTGACATACTCCCAGGATGATGAGCGGGTGGCGGAAGGCCTGCAGATCATCGCCGGGGAAGTAAAGGCCGTGTGGCGAGACTTTGATCAAGAGTAAGATTAATTACCAATATCAGCTTCCTTGATTTTGATCTCGTACCGCGTCCCGTCCGATTCCACCTGCACCAGACGGACCAGTAAATAATCCAGTTCCGGCGCAAACCACATCAGTGTCTCACGCTTGCTGCCTGGGTCCCGGACCTTTTGAGCTTTGAGGGTTTTAAGCTCACCCAGTGCGGTATTGAGCGATTCTTCCCCCAGTACAGCGAACGTGCTCTCATCATAATCGCCATTACTGGTCACTCTGTAGGTTGTTTCACGCTTACCGGCTTTGAGGTCCTGCATCAGTTGCAGTTGGTATCCGAGCGGATCAAGAGCATTCTCCTTCAGCTCCATCTGAAACTTATCATCCTCAAAGTGACCGCTAACAGTTTCAGTGTCCCTGTTGAAATCAATGCTGCGTTCCCGGTTACGAATCATCAGGCCGGACAGTTTGTAGCGATAACTCAGGGGGATAACCTGGTTGTCTTCCCAGCGAAAGTGCAGGGATTCCTTTATGTCTGCAAAAAAAGAGTCCACATCAAACCGGTATAGCCAGGTGCCATCCGGTCGGGGTTCAAGGCGCCGGACCGCGCTACCGTTGATGGATAGACCCTTGTCAATGGCGGCGCTGTAACTCGAGCTAAGGGGTTTAAGCTCAATTGTCGGGATTTCAGCCGGGTTGGACTGGCTTGATATTTTCCCGTCAGAAGTGTGGCTCTCCGGCAAAGCTGCACTGGCAGCGTTGGACATTGCGAGGGCGAGCGAGGACAGCAATATGGTGTAAAAATAAGCGGGCATTTTCATTAAAGTCCCTTGATCAGCTGCAGATGGCGAGCCAGATGCACTTGATATTAGGTCAATGGGGCGCCCATGCCAAAGGCTGGGGATGACAGTCAGTTCATTTGGCAGAGCACGGTAGATTGAGATTTAGCTCTCTTCAGCGAGGTAAAGCGGTTTTGACAAAGTCACACCGTCGAAATGGACCGCGTCAGCTTCCAGTTTGAGTCGCCCCTCACAAAACCACCGCACGACGATGGGGTAGAGCAAATGTTCTTTAACCCGGACTTTGTTATCGAGGATCTCCGCCGAGTCCTCTGGTGCAATTGCAACTTCTGCCTGAGCAATCACCGGCCCGCCATCCAGATCTTCGGTGACAAAGTGAACGGAAACCCCGTGCACCTTGTCACCTGCGTCAAGCGCTCTTTGATGAGTTCCGAGACCGGTGTACTTTGGCAGTAATGACGGGTGAACATTGATTATGATGCCGTGATACCGGCGTACAAATTCAGTGGTCAGAATGCGCATGAAGCCAGCCAGAACAAGCAGGTCTGGCGCATGGCGGTCAATTTCTGCCCGTAGTGCGGTGTCAAAACCCGCTCTCGAATCGTGCTCGGTATGATCCACAGTAAAGGTCTCGATGCCTGCCTGTGACGCGCGCTCCAGAGCAAAGGCCCGGGGTCTGTTACAGCCAACGGCGACAATTTTGCCGGGGAAGTCCTGGCTGGTTGTGGCGTCGATGAGAGTCTGTAGGTTGGTGCCATTGCCTGACACCAGCACAACAATGCGGGGCTCGGTAACATCGGGTGCAATCATGCTTGCAAAAGCCCTGGTGCGTAACGAACTCCAGGTTTTAGCTTAGGGTCGTCGAGGCGTTCAATTACGCCGAGTTGCCAGGCGTTTTCTCCCAGAGCGCTCAGCGTGTCGAGGGTCAGAGAAATCTGGTCGGCAGCAACGCAAACCACCATGCCAATGCCACAGTTGAATGTGCGGTACATTTCATGATCTGCCACACCTCCGGCCTGTTTTAACCACTCGAAAACGGGTGGTAGCGACCAGCTTTCGGTGTCCAGTGCCGCGCAAACGCCATCCGGCAATACCCGGGGAATATTTTCCGGTAGGCCGCCGCCTGTGATGTGAGAAAGAGCACGAACATCAACTGTTTTAATAAGTTGCAGTATATTCTTCACGTAGATTCTTGTTGGCTCCATCAGCGCGTCAGCCAGTGAGGTTTCACCGATCTGCTGAGTCAGATCGGCGGAGTTAACCTCCAGAATCTTGCGAATCAGTGAGTAACCATTGGAGTGCGGACCGGAGGAGCCGATGGCGATCAGAGCATCACCCGCCTGCACACGCTGGCCATCAATGATTTCGCTGCGTTCGGCTATACCGACACAAAAGCCCGCAAGGTCATAGTCATCGCCTTCGTACATGCCCGGCATTTCGGCGGTC
>JBBQMX010000409.1:0-2641 GCA_038329375.1 Pseudomonadales bacterium
TCTCCGGCAGCAACGAGGAAGAGGCCGCTGGCCTGTTCAATATTCTGGCGGGCATGGGCAAGGAAGCATACGTGGCCGTCTACGAGGAGCTGGGCGCGCCGGTCTGCCGCATTCTGGTGCCTGGCTATTCAGAAGTGTACCCGGCGGATGACCTGGTATGGGACAACACCAACAAGGCGCTGGACTATCGGGAAGATATCCTCAACCTCCATACCCTGAGCGATGCGCAGTTAGCCGATCTGGTGGAACGTCTGGAAGAAAGTCAGATGGACGATTACACCGACATCATCACCCTGATCGGCATTGAGTTCGATGAAAACACGGTGTGGGGCCAGCTCACCATCCTTGAGCTCAAGCTGCTGATCAACCTTGCTCTGCAACAACATGAAGAAGCCCTTGAGCGAGTCGAAGCCTTCCTTCAGTTCAATGACAATACGGTTGAGCGCGGGCTGTTTTACCGCGCTGTGAATGCAGTGCTGGAAATCACCCTCGATGACGAGCTGGAACTGAGCGACTACCTGGTTAATCTAAAGCGCATGTTTGGTGAGCAGACCATGGACGCTGTGGTGGGCTCGGTTGATGGCACTGTGCGCTTCTACGGTCTTATCCCGACCAATACGCAGCTGGAGGGTCTGGATAAACACCTGCGCCTGATCGAAAGCTACAAAAAGCTGCACGCAGCCCGGGCTGCCATAGCCGCCAACTGACTCAGAGGCTCCTCGGCCCACGCCCCGGCAGACTATCGGGGCCTTCGTGACGGCCAAAAGCGGGCAATGGTAGGTTTCACACTGACGCCATGAACCAGTATCGACAAGGCAACGACCACGAGGGTCAGGTGAATCAACTCCAGCGCTATATCCTCCGGCAGGCCGTGCTGGACGGCGTACATCAGATAGTACAGCGAACCTATACCACGGACACCGAACCAGCCCGCCAAGTTACGCAGGCGCATGGGCGCCTTGCTCCCCAGCAAGCCAAGGTGAACACTCAGCGGGCGGGCGACAAAGAACAGGAAGGCGGCAAAGCCAACGGCCCGCCAGCTCCAGGAGTCCCAGAACATAGAACCGCCGATCATCAGAACCAGCAGAATTTCAGCCAGCCGTTCCAGATGTTCGTTGAACACCAGGGAACTTTGGTGGATATGGGCTATGGGTTGCGGTTCATCGCCCGGTTGCGCCTCTCCTGAGGTCGCGTCTGAGTAATTTTGTTTGAGGCCAGCCAGCCTGAGTTCGGTGTGGCGCAAAGCGACTGCTGCACTGAAAACCGCCAAAAAGCCCCAGGCATGCACTAATAAGCTGACGCCGTAGGCAAAAGCAATCAAGCCGAGGCCCAGAAAGATCTCCAGAAATTCTGCGCCGGAAAACGTCGTCCGCATTTTCTGGACAAGCCAGCCAACACCACAACCTGCCAGAATGCCAATGGCAATACCTGCGCCGCTGGCCCAGACCACATCCACCACCATCCAGCGCCAACCGGCGTCACCAAGATCGTGTAGGCCCAGCAAACCGAGGCCGAGCATCACGAACGGAAAGGCGCTGCCGTCATTCATGCCTGCTTCGCAGGTCAGTCCAAATCGTAGCTGATCGGTATCATCGGCATGGCGAACCTGCACCTCGGTGGCCAGTACGGGATCGGTCGGTGCCACCACGGCACCGAGCAGCACGGCAGCACCCAAGGGCAAGGCGAGCCAGTAATAACCGAAGAGCGCCACCAGGCCGACGGTCAGCGTCATCGAAAAAACCGCCAATTGCAGCGGGTTTCGCCAGTGTTTGAACGTAACCGGTGCCGGCATTTTTACGCCGGCACAGTACAGCGAAATCAGCACCGCGATTTCAGTCAGCAGCTCCATTAACGCCGACTCTTTCAAGGGATTGAAATGAAAAAGGTTAAAGCCCATAGGCCCCAGCACAAAGCCGATCAGCAGATACACGATGGCCGAGGTGGCTGGCACGGTTTTTATGTAAGTGGCTGTAAAGCCCACTAACAGCAGCAGCGAGCCCAGCAATATAAACCAGGTGGCGGTGGTCATAACGACTCGGTGGTGGGTGTTGTGGTGTCAGGGTGCAATGTCATGAGCGCTTTACGATGCACTCTTTACAAGGTCATTGCCAGCCAAGCGTATAGACTGTTGAATATGTTTTACCCGATCAGCAGGAGTACGCTATGTCGAATAACCTTGGAATCACCGAGCGAGTAGAGGAAATCAGGCGGATGCCGCCCGTTGATGCGGCCGAGTCGTTGGCGAAGCTGGCGCCTGATGAGATTCAGTTCGTGCTCTCGCGCTTGCCCCATGAGCAAGCAATGGATGTCGCCTCACATCTGGCGGAGTCGGTCGGGGCGGACGATCTTGCCACCAAAACTGTGCTTTCGGGGGTCGAAGAAACTATCGGGGAGCTGATGACACCGGCGCCGGCCATTCTTCCGGCCACTTACACCGTTGCGGAAGTTCTCGCTTTTCTGGTCAAAAGCTCGGACCTGTCGGAGATCAGCTATATCTTTGCCACCGAAGCTGATCGCCTGGTTGGCGTGGTGGGTATGCGTGATCTGATTCTTGCCAGGCCATCCGAGTCCCTGGCAGATATCATGATCAGGAATCCGTTTGCCTTTGGCACGGATACCGCTATTCAGGAAGCGGTGGGTG
>JBBQMX010000410.1:0-2641 GCA_038329375.1 Pseudomonadales bacterium
CTGAGAAAGAACGCGAACGCGCAATACAGTCCGGCCCAGCCGCCTTTCAGCATCAGCCCCGGCAGATCTCGGCCATAACGCAGGGTGTTGATCACGGTAAAACCGAAGGCCAGGAAGAGTCCCCTCCAGAACAGGAAAACCAGCGGCGACACCTCCGTCACCTTAACCAGCAGGGAATCCGGAGACAGCAGCAAAACGCCCAGGCCAGCTATGAGAAAGCCCTTCAAACGCAACGAACGCCGACGGCCTTCGGCATCGTCTGAAACCTTGTTCATGTAGGTCTGCCCACCATGGAATCCCTGTTTACCTGACAACCGAAACCCTTAACCTGCACCACCGCCTGAACAGCCCGGTCTCATTGAATGGCAGTCACCGGGGGTGCCGGTACTGTCACCACCATATTACGGCCCCGGTCCTTGGCCGCATAACACCCCTCATCAGCCCGGGCCACGGTTTCGCGCGGGCCGGAGTCACCGGCTGACAACTCAGTCAAGCCAATGCTGGCGGTGACTCCGTAAGATATACCGGCTTTTTCGATCCGCAGGCTTTCCACTGACACCCTGATGTGCTCGGCCAGCTCTTCCGCCCGGTCGAGACCGCAGGCGGGTAGAATAATTCCGAATTCGTCCCCTCCGAGCCGGGCCGCGAAATCCGACTGCCGGACAGCGTCGGTAAAGCATCCCGCCAGCCGCCGCAAAAACTCATCCCCAAGCAAATGACCGCCCTGGTCGTTCACCGGTTTGAAATGGTCCAGATCAATCAGCATCAGCACACTTGGCCGCGTCAGACTTTTCGCTTCCAACAGCCACTTGGCGAGGATGCCATTAAATCCACGACGGTTGAGCAGGCCCGTCAGGCTGTCATGGGTGGCTTCCCAAGACAGCTTCTCTTCGCGCTGCCGGCGCTCCCGGTCGTCCCTCAACACAAAGACCAGGCGTTCGTTGTGCGTGTCGCGCCCAAGCCTCAGCATGGTCAGCTCTACGTCCAGTAGCTGATTACAGGTGTTGCGCATGACGGCATCAAGACTTTCAATTCCTTCTTCGGCTAAAAACTCATTGATGGTCCAGCTTTTGCCTTCCACCTCAACGGTGAACAGGTCAAACAGCGATTGCCCGACGCAATCCCCGATTACCCCTAGAAAACTGCAGGCGGCCCAGTTGGCATAGCGGATCTGGCCCCGGTTATCCGTCAGCACCACGCCCTCTTGTAACACCCCCAGGATGCTCTCGGCACGGCTCTGTTCCGACTTGAGTTGCTCTTCGACAGCTCGCTCGTGGGTTATATCGTGAACAATCGAAATAGTACCGAGGGTTTTATTCGGAGTCTGTATCAAAGAAGTCATAGTGTCGACCCAGATCAACCGACCGGACAGATTGTCGGATATCCGGAACTGACCCCGGTAGGTGCGCCCTTGCTGAAGTGCTTCTCGCCAGGCAACAAACACTTCAGATCGATCACCCTCATACACACCTATCATCAGGTGCTGATGTTGCAACTGCACCCGACTCTGGCCAATGATGGCCTCAAAGGCCGGGTTAACAAACTCGATCCGTCCGAGCACATTAGTCTGCACAATGCCCACCGGCGCACTTTGGGAAAGTGACCGGAAAAAGGCCTCACGCTCAGCCAGAGAGGCCATAGCCTGCCCACGCTCTTCCATAACCTGGTTAAAAGTTTCAGCCACCGCGCGAATTTCAGAACCACCGGCGACATCGACTGGAAGGGTGCGGAAGCCCCGGTGCCGTTGGTGAATTTGCCGATCAAGGTCCGCTAACGGCCACAGCAATTTCCGGAAACTCCAGAACGCCAGGGTCGCCAAAATGGCGATAACCCCGAGGGTGACCCAGAACAGGAGACTGGTAAGTCTGTTAACCGACGCATACGCTTCCTGCAGCGGCCACACTGCCATTACAAACCAGGGCGCCTGGTTCATCTGTTGCACCGAAACCAGTGCCTGCACCCCCTGGCTGTTTATCGTAAACCGCGTACCTTCATAGCCGGTAACCGCCTGCCGCAACGCATCATTGGACTCCGGCACCAACTGCATCACCTCATCAGTGCGCGGATGGGCCAGAGTAATCCCGGACCGGGTGGCAATACCGAGGTAACCGGACTCCCCAATACTGCTATCGATAACCCCACCCATGAAATTGACGTCGACAAGAGAGATCGACCCACCGATGACGCCGATAAACCGGCCCTTATGATCAAATACCGGGGCAGTCATCATTACCGTCGGCTCGGCGTCGGGGTAGGAAATAAAAGGCTCAGATATCATCGGCGTCAATTGCAGGCTGGTTTGCCTGAAATAACTGCGATTACCAGCGTCAAAACCAATCTGGATGGCATCAAGAGGAAAATGGCTTAATACCACACCCTGGTGGTCAAACAGATAAATATCGTTAAACAGATGATGCAGCGCAACCTGACGGTCTACCAGTAACTGCGCGCGCAGCTCAAAGGTAATCTCCTCCATGGTGAGCGATTCCGCGACATTGGACAGAACTAAAAACCGTTCTGATAATCTCTGGTCAACATCAAGGGCGACCATACTCGCGACAGTCGTCACCTGTGTGCGTGTCTGGGCTTCCAGTTCTTGCCTGCTGACCTGGACACTGACCACCGTCACGATAACAGCGGT
>JBBQMX010000411.1:0-2638 GCA_038329375.1 Pseudomonadales bacterium
GAGATTCTATGCACGCGACAGTTAACAAGGTCACCCGGCGCATCATTGAGCGCAGCCGCAGCACGCGAGAGGACTATCTCGGCCGAATGGACACCCTGAGAGAGTCATCGCCTCAGCGCAGTGTGCTCTCTTGCGGCAACCTCGCCCATGGCTTCGCTGCCTGTGGCAATGATGACAAGAACGCCCTCAAGTTAATGAACAAGGCCAATGTGGCTATTGTTTCAGCCTACAATGACATGCTGTCTGCTCATCAGCCTTACGAGCGCTTTCCGGATCTGATTCGTGAAGCTGCCCATGGCATGGGTTCGGTTGCCCAGTTTGCCGGGGGAACGCCGGCGATGTGCGACGGGGTGACCCAGGGCCAGCCCGGTATGGAGCTCAGCCTGTTTTCCCGGGATGTGATTGCCATGAGTACGGCGGTCGCCATGAGCCACAACATGTTTGATGCCACTGTTTTATTAGGCATCTGCGACAAGATCGTGCCGGGGCTATTGATTGGTTCGCTAAGCTTTGGTTACCTGCCGACCATACTGATCCCTGCAGGGCCTATGCCGTCGGGCTTGCCAAACAAGGAAAAGCAGCGCGTCCGCCAGTTGTATGCCGAAGGCAAAGTGGGCAAGGATGAGCTGCTTGAAGCGGAGAGTAAGTCCTACCATAGCCCGGGTACCTGCACGTTTTACGGAACCGCGAACAGTAACCAGTTGCTGGTCGAGGTCATGGGACTGCATATGCCGGGTGCCGCATTTATCAATCCCAATACGCCTCTGCGGGACGAACTGACAAGGGCCGCCACCGAGCAGGTCGTGAAGCTGTCCAAGCCTAACGGGGGCAAACTGGGGCTGGCGGATATGGTGGATGAGAAAAGCATCGTGAACGCGCTGGTGGCCCTGCTGGTGACCGGTGGCTCGACTAACCATACAATTCACTGGATCGCTATTGCCAGGGCGGCCGGTATCATTATTGACTGGAATGACTACGCGGAGCTGTCGTCAGTGGTGCCGTCGATGACTCGTATTTATCCCAATGGTGAGGCTGACATCAACGCTTTTCATGATGCTGGCGGTACGCCATTTCTGATTCGCGAGTTGTTGTCCGGGGGGTATCTCCACGAGGATGTCGAAACGGTGGTTGGCCGGGGGCTTGAGCAATACACCCACATGCCATCCTTGAAGGATGATAAATTGGTATGGTCACCGGTTGCTGCCGAAACTCTGGACCCGAACGTGTTGAGTAGCGCTGCGGAACCTTTTGCCCCCGATGGTGGCATGAAGGTGCTGGATGGCAATCTTGGCAGAGGCGTGATCAAGGTGTCGGCGGTGAAAAAAGAGCATCACAGGGTGGAAGCGCCGGCGGTGATTTTTGATCAGCAGAATGATCTGAAGGCAGCTTTTGAAGCGGGTGAGCTTGATAAGGATTGCGTGGTTGTGGTGCGTTTTCAGGGGCCGAAGGCCAATGGCATGCCGGAGTTACACAAGCTGACTCCCTATCTGGGGGTGTTGCAGGATCGCGGGTTTCATGTCGCTCTGGTCACAGATGGTCGTATGTCGGGGGCCTCCGGTAAAGTACCGGCGGCGATTCACGTATACCCGGAAGCCGCCAATGGCGGTCCGCTGTCGAGAGTTCGTAATGGCGATATGATCTGTGTCGATGCGGAAGCCGGTACACTGACCATAGCGCTCGCGGATGAAGAACTGGCTCAGCGGGCCCGGGTCACGGCGGATCTGAGTGCGTCCCATACCGGTCTGGGACGTGAGATGTTTGGGTGGATGCGCCGGGCTGCGAGCAGCCCGGAAGAAGGCGCGAGCTTTTTCTGGAATCACGACGCGTGACGGCAGAAAGCTGTGCTCTGAACTATGCTCTGGTAGCAGACATCGGTGGCACCAATGCACGTTTTGCATTGGTTGAAGAGGGCAGCGTCAAGCCCCTGGCCATTGAGGTTTTGCCCTGCGCAGACTACGCCAACCTCGATGACGCCATTGTGGATTATCTTGCCCGTGCCGGTGTCGGTTCCGTCAGCCAGGCATGCTTTGCCGTGGCCTCTTCCGTGCGCGAAGCTAGCGTCAGGATGACCAATAACCATTGGCGGTTCGACAGTGATATCGTTCAGCACCAGTTCGGCTGGCGGGCGTTCAAGGTTATCAATGACTTCACTGCGATGGCGCTTGGCGTGCCTCATGTCACCGAAGACAAGCTGATTCATGTCTGCGGCGGCCCGGGTAATCCGGAATGTCCGAGGCTGGTGATCGGCCCTGGCACAGGTTTGGGCGTGTCCGGCCTGATGCCGATCCGAAACGGCTGGGTGCCTCTGATGACCGAGGGAGGTCATGTTGATTTTGCGCCCACGGACGAGACCGAGGCGGCCATCCTCAAGATTCTTCACGCCCGTTTCGGGCGGGTATCGGTGGAGCGTATTCTTTGTGGCCAGGGGCTGCTGAACCTTTATCAGGCCCATGCCGAACTCCAGGGTTTGTCGGCACATCTGGATACGCCGGATAAAATCACCGCGGCAGCGTTAGCGCATTCGGATACCCTGGCACATCAGGTGCTGCGCCACTTCTGTACTATTCTCGGTCGGGTGGCTGGGAACGCAGCCCTGACTCTCGGAAGTCTGGGCGGAGTCTACCTGTGTGGTGGCATC
>JBBQMX010000412.1:0-2630 GCA_038329375.1 Pseudomonadales bacterium
CGCGCCTGATCAGGAATTCCGACTGAGCCGGGAGCGCAGCCTTACCCGGCACAACAGGACAATTGAGTCACATCTCGGGTAAAGGTCTGGGCGCAGAGCTTGAGCCCTTCCACCATGGTCAGGTAGGGAAACAGCTCTTCAGCCAATTCCTGCACGGTCATATTGGCCCGCATCGCCATCACTGCCGTCTGGATCAGTTCTCCAGCCTCAGCGGCAACTGCCTGCACTCCCAGCAAGCGGCCTGAATCCTGTTCGGCCACCATTTTGATAAAGCCATGGGTGTCGAAATTCACTAAGGCGCGCGGCACGCTGTCCAAACTGAGCACGCGAGTATCGACCTGTAAGCCCTGCGTGGTCGCCCGCTCTGCCGTCAGACCAACAGTCGCCACCTGCGGATCGGAAAAAATCACCGCAGGCATGGCACTGAGATCGAGCATGGCCTCGCCACCGGTCATGTTGACCCCGGCCCGGCTGCCTCCGGCGGCGGCCACATAGACGAACTGCGGTTGTTCGGTGCAATCGCCCGCTGCATAGATGCCTGGCACGTTGGTTAGCATTCGCCCATCCACCTGAATCGCGCCACGCACTGTCTTCACGCCAATCTGTTCCAGACCCAACCGTTCGGTATTGGGTGTGCGTCCAGTGGCGATCAACAACTGCTCTGCTCGCAGTTCACCCGCGTTGGTGTCCAGTATGAACTCGCCATCGGCGTAATCGACCCGGCTGGCCTGGGTCTGCAGCAATACCTGGATGCCTTCCCGCTCAAATGCCTTCCGAATGGCATCGCCTACAGCCGGATCGTCACGGGAAAGCAGTCGGCTGCGCGCCAGGATGGTTACCTGACTGCCCAGCCGCGCAAAAGCCTGGGCAAGCTCCATTGCCACCGCTGATCCCCCGATCACCAACAGGCAGTTCGGGATGACGGGAAGCGACAAGGCGGAGGTGGAAGTCAGATACGGCGTATCGGCCAACCCCGGAATGGGTGTGATCGCCGGCCGCGCACCCGTGCCGATAAATGCCCGATCAAATTCGATCCGCCGCACTTCGCCCTCCGTGGTGGTGACGGCGAGCGCATTGGCCGCCACGAATTGCGCTGTTCCCTGGATCAGGGTAATGGCCGGGTTGTCACGTAGAATACGGGCATATTTAGCCTCGCGCAGCGCTTCTACCAATCCCTGCTGTTGTTCCAGCAGTCTGGCACGATCTACGAGCGGTGCCCGGGCGCCGAGCCCATCGTCAAAGGGGCTATTGCGTCGAAGGTGAGCGATATGCGCCGCTCGGATCATGGTCTTCGACGGTACGCATCCGGTATTCACGCAGGTGCCACCAATGGTGTCTCGCTCGATCACGGTTACCCGGGCGCCGCGTTCCGTCGCTTTCAGTGCCGCGGCCATGGCGGCACCGCCGGTACCGAAGACAGCAATGTGAATCGCTTGCGCTTCACTCATGACAGTTTCCTATCCAAAAATTACCCTACAATCTCATTACTTCTGATCTGCCGAGCTTTGTTTGAGGGTAGATGGATAACCGGCATTGGCCGTGGCCTCCGTCAACTCTGTAACGGAGGTTTGCGTGTCCTCAAAGGTGACCCTGGCTTCGCGCTGCTCGAAGCTGACATCGACTTGCCTGACACCCTCGACCCGCTTGAGCGTAGTCTTTACGGTGATCGGGCAGGCGGAACAGGTCATGCCGGGCACACCCAAGGTAATGGTCTGTTCGGCGGCCCAGAGAGGCAGACTGATGAAGAATGTGAAACTCACTAGCAAGGACTTTTTCATGTTGCGGACCTCTCAGTAAAACAGGGGTAGGACATAGGGGAACACCGCGGCGATGGCGACCAGCAACGCTACGAACCAGAAGGCGGCTTTGTAAGCGCCATGCACCCTGGGTGCAGCGCACACATCGCCGGGTTCACAAGCCCTGGCCGGCCGGTATATCTGGCGCCAGGCAAACACCATGGCCACCACGGCAGCCGCCAGAAACCAGGGGCGGTAAGGTTCCAATGCAGTTAAATTGCCGATCCAGGCGCCGGAAAACCCCAGCACCACCAACACCAACGGTCCCAGGCAACAGGCAGAGGCCAGCAAGGCTGCAACACCCCCGGAAAGCAACGAACCGCGTCCTGATTTGGATGCAGGCATGGACAAATCTCCTGTTGTTTCATTCACCACTGTGGCAAGCTTATCTCCGTAGTCGACTACGGAGTCAAGCAACGTGTCCGGTTCTCAAAACACATCCATGACCATCGGCAGTCTGGCCAAGGCCGCAGAGATAAACGTCGAAACTATTCGCTACTACCAGCGGCTGGGGCTGATGACAGAGCCTGAGAAGCCCTTAGGCGGGATCCGTCGCTACGACAAGGACGCGCTGGCACGGCTTCGATTCATCCGCAGGGCGCGATGGCTGGGATTCAGCCTGGAGGAGATCGGAGAACTGCTGAAACTCGAGGACGGCACCCATTGCGACGATGCCAAAGCACTGGGCGAGCGCAAGCTGGGCAACGTGCGAAACAAGATCCGCAGTCTTCAGCAAATTGAAGGCGTGCTCGACCAACTCGTCGAGGAGTGCTGCACCCAGAAGGACAATGTCACCTGCCCGTTGATCGCCTCCCTCCACGAGGGATTTGAAAC
>JBBQMX010000413.1:0-2625 GCA_038329375.1 Pseudomonadales bacterium
TTCAATATTCGCGTCAAGGGCCGTAGTATTGATGTGCGGGTGTCCACTATGCCGGTGCAGTATGGCGAGTCCGTGGTCATGCGGTTGCTTGACCAATCCGGGGGCACGCTGGATCTGAGCGGCACCGGGATGCCGCCCAGAATTCTCGAACGCTTCCGGCGCCTGATCAAAAAACCCCACGGCATGATTCTGGTCACCGGCCCGACCGGTAGCGGTAAAACCACCACGCTTTACGGTGCCCTGACAGAGCTAAACCGGCCTGAAGTCAAGATCATCACCGCCGAAGACCCGGTGGAGTATCGTCTGCCGCGCATTACCCAGGTGCAGGTGAACCCGAAGATCGGCCTCGAATTTGCCACTGTGTTGCGGGCCAGCCTGCGTCAGGACCCGGACGTCATTCTGGTAGGCGAGATGCGTGACCGGGAAACCGCCGAAATTGGCCTGCGCGCAGCGATGACCGGTCACCTGGTGCTCTCCACTCTGCACACCAACGATGCCATCAGCAGTGCTATGCGCCTGATCGATATGGGCGCACAACCCTTCCTGGTAGCCAGTTCGCTGTTGGGCGTGATCGCCCAGCGATTGATTCGACGCATCTGTGAAAACTGCAAAGAGAGCTACCAGCCCACCGATCAGGAAACCATCTGGCTGGAGAGTTTTGACCGTGACCCGCTGGATATCGCCGCCGGTTTTGTCCGGGGACGGGGTTGTTACCAGTGCAGTAATACCGGCTATAAAGGCCGGATCGGCGTCTATGAAATGCTGGAGTTGAACGAGCCCATGTTGGACGCCCTCCGGCGTCAGGATGTATCCGGTTTCAATAAGGCAGCCCGGCGCAGTGAGCTTTATCGGCCCCTTGGTCAATGCGCTATGGACTATGCGATTGAGGGCGTGACCACGCTGTCGGAAGTATCTCGTGTTATGGCTGGCATCGAGGCGGACATATCTCTGGATGAGTCGGTGAATACGGGGCAGGAGTCATCCGAATGATAATGTGCCAGCAGAGGAATAACTGACTATGCAGTTCAGTTACCGGGGTAAAGATCACAAAGGTGCAGTGCAACAGGGAGCGATCGACGCTGTTAACGCGGACTCCGCTGCCGGTGAGCTTATGCGGCAGGGAATTACTCCGTTGCAGGTGCATCAGATGGCAGAAACCTCCTCTCCCCTGGGTAAACTGAACGCGCTGCCGATTTTCCGGCGCAAGGTCACCCTCGACGAGCTGATCGTATTCTGCCGCCAGATGTACGCCCTGACCAAGGCTGGCATTCCACTGATTCGTACCATGAGAGGCTTGGCGGATACCACGCGGTCTCCGGTTCTTGCTGAGGTGCTGAACGATATCACCGACCGGCTCGAAGGCGGCTTACCCATGGCAGCCGCCATGCAGGCGCATCCGAAAGTATTCTCCGAGCTCTTTATCGCGATGATTCACGTAGGGGAGAACACCGGCCAACTGGACGACGCCTTCAAGCGGCTATCCGATATTCTCGAATTGGAACGGGACACCAAGCGGCGCCTTAAGCAGGCCATGCGATACCCGATGTTCGTGATGATTGCCTTGCTGGCGGCGCTTATGGTGGTCAACTTTCTGGTCATTCCCAAGTTTACCTCGGTCTTTGCCAAGCTGGGTGCCGATCTGCCGTTTTTGACCCAGGTGCTGGTGGGCACCTCTAATTTCCTGATCAATTACTGGTTTATTCTACTGTTCGCTGTTGCGGCCGGTTCGGTGCTGCTGCGCCAATGGCGCAACACCGAATCGGGTCGGGTGACCTGGGACCGTTACAAGCTAAAAATGCCGATTATTGGCCCCCTCCTGGAATTGATTACCCTGAGCCGGTTTGCCCGCAATTTTGCCAGTATGCTGGCCGCTGGCATGCCGGTAACACGGGCGCTCACGGTAGTGGCTGACGCCACCGATAACGCCTGGATCGCCCGCCATATCCGCGAGATGCGTTACGGGATCGAACGTGGTGAAAGTCTGCTGCGAACGGCCCGCGCCAGTGACATGTTTACGCCGCTGATTCTGCAAATGATTGCGGTCGGGGAAGAGACCGGCGCCGTCGATGAGATGCTGATCAATGTGGCGGATTTCTACGATGAAGATGTCGACTACGGTTTGAAGCGGCTGGCGGAATCCATCGAGCCCATTCTCATTGTCGCCATGGGTGTGTTGGTGCTGATTCTGGCATTGGGCGTGTTTCTGCCGATATGGGATCTCGGTTCGGCCGCTATGGGCCGGGGCTGATATGGGGGTGTCCGGCCTGTCTACCGGACGAGGCGGTACGGGGGCCTTCCGCCGGTTCCGTTTTTGGGTGTCGCTGTGTGTGGTTGGCGTGCTGTTCTGGTTTTTGATGGGCGCTCTGGAACGCGAAGCAGAACGAGCTGAGAGAGTAGCGGTTGGGGTTGTGCTGAATCAGGTCAGATCGGCCCTGGTGATCAAGGCTGCTGAAATCCGGGTAACGGGGAAGGGCCGTTATCAGGGCTGGGCAGGCACCAATCCGATGGCGCTTTTGAGATCTGCGCCGTCAGCCTACAGAGGCTTGTGCGAAGGCACTGGCCCGGAACCCGGGCAATGGTGTTTTGCATCGCAGCTGGTTGAAAACGGGCAGGATGGTGAGTCAG
>JBBQMX010000414.1:0-2582 GCA_038329375.1 Pseudomonadales bacterium
TCAAGTACCTGGGGAATACCCTCGATAGCATCCTGGAGGCGCCGTGCCACGGTAATCAGATCGCGCTGGGATAGCGGTCCGGACAGACCAATGGACAGCACCGGAAACAGCGAGATGTTAATCTCGTTCACCCTTGGCTCGTCGGCTTCCGATGGGATTTTGGTGCGTGCGGTGTCGACCTTCTCCCGCACATCCTGCAACGCTTTGTCCGGATCAAAGCCGGCGTCGAACTCCAGCATGATTGACGCATGGCCTTCGGAAGCGGTGCCCCGCATCTCCTTGATACCCTCAAGGGATCTCAGCTCCTGCTCCATAGGGCGAACCAGCAGGCGCTCCCCATCCTCGGGGCTGATACCTTCCAGAGTCATGGAGACGTAGATCATCGGGATCGTTATGTCCGGGTTGGCTTCCTTGGGTATGATCTGAAACGCTGCAACACCCCCCATGATCAGGAAGATAAGCGTCAGTAACGTAGTGCGACTGCGGTTCAGAGCCGCATAAATGAGGGTTTGCATCGGTCAGTCCTTCTCAGCCCGAGGACCGGGTAATGAACCCGTTACCGGTGTAACCGTCTGCCCGGCAGTGACAAAACCGCCACCCTGTGTAACCAACCGGGCGCTGGCTGGCAAGCCGGTAACCCAGGCACCATCGGTGGCCGTGCTGAGCAAACGCACCGCTGTGAAGCGGACTATATCGGCCTCGTCTACGTGCAGTACCCCGAGCTTGCCGTCATCGCCCAGGCTGAGATAGGCCGGTGACAGAAACGTTGCCTGTTGCTCTGGCAACGAGATGCCCAGCGTGGCGCTGCCACCTGCAACTCTGAGCCCTTCAGGATTCGGTACGTCCGCTTCAACATAAAAACTGCGGGTTTCGGCATTAGCTGCGCTGGCCACAAAGCTCAGGCGACCCTCCATCGTACGACCATCCAGAAGTTCCACACTGACCTGCTGGCCTGCTTCCAGGCCCGCCACGGATTTTTGCGGGGCATTGCCGGTTACTTTCAGACGATCAACCTGAACCAGTTCCAGCAGTGATTGGCCCTTTGCGACATACTCTCCAAGTTCGGCATTACGCTGGTTCACCACACCATCAAACGGTGCTGTTGGCTGAATATGGCTCAACGCCAGCTGGGCCTGTTGGAGCGCGGCCTGGGCGGCCGAGAGTTCGCTTGCAAGGCGCAGCTGCTCGGACTCGGACACCAGGTTGCCGGAACGCAGACGCTCCGCAGCTTTCGATTCTGCAGTCAGCTGCCGTACCCGCGCCCGGGCCTGTGCGACAGCCGCAGGCCGGTCTTCTTCGGACAGCTTCACAAGCACTTCACCCGCTTGAACCTGTTGTCCCTGCTGCACCGGCAGCGCCTCAACGATGGCCTCAACCTGGGCACTGATGGACACGCGCCGCCATGGCTCAATCTGCCCCTGAATCATCAATTTTGGCTGGTAGGAGGTGGTATTGTAACGCTCTACTTCTACCCGGACAGGTCCGTGACTGGTGGTTATCTGTGGCTTGCCCACATCGTCACGGGCGGTCTTGACGTCGCCACTGATCAGCCAGATTACCAGGCCGAACGTCAGCAACAACGCCAGGGTCACCGGCCCCCAGATTTTGCTTTTTATGCTCGTCATTATGTTTCTTCCCGGGTATGCGTTACAGATCCAACCGCCGGCACACCTACCAGCCCGGCAATCATGAAATCAGCAACGTAATCGAAATAGGTCGGCAACGTTGTGGTGTGGCTGCGAGGTCCGAAACCGCCCGCTGCAATTCTTGACATCACACCCTGGAAGCCCGCTTCGATACCCCAATAAACCGTCTCAACCGATACGATTCTGAGCTCGCCATAGGACACCGCGGCGTCGAGAAACTGGTGAAACATGTCGGTATAGTCCGCATCCAGCTGCCGAAACTCAGACTGGATATCGCTCCCCAGCCGCCCCAGAAATTCCGGTCGCTCACAATGCAGGCAGAGCTGGACCTCAATCGGGCTTTGCGCCATCAGATCAAACGCCAGCCTGATCACGGCCCGCATTGCCACCAGCGGACTCCCGACGTCGGATATAGCCCGATATCGGGCCAGACAACGGCGGGAAAACTCAAGTGCAAGCCGCGCATAAATAGCGTCCTTGGTGGGGAAATGCTTATACACCGTGCCCTTTCCGATACCTGCGGTCGCGGCCACTTCCGCCACCGTCACCGGCTCCCACCCTCGTTGAATGAACAGCTCCAACGCGGTATCCAACAGCAGGCGCTCGCGTTGGGCAAAGACTTCATCCTGATAACTCATGTACTAATCCGTGCGTTAGTGACCGGCGGTCATAATATGACTACAAGTCATAATTCGCAACTGAAGCCGGATTGCTCACAGTAAATTCTAATGGCGCGGTATTTGCTTCGTTTGAGTTACTAATCCATGCATTAGTAAGCGGACAGGTCTTTCCAAAACACGCTGTAAATACTTCCCTGTGCGCTCTTCCTCCGCCATCCATGGCTCCGTAAGGTTTTGGAAAGACCTGTCCGCTTACTTTTTTACTCATCCGTAAATCGGCATTTTTTACAAGGAGAGCACAGTATGCAGGCCAAAG
>JBBQMX010000415.1:0-2579 GCA_038329375.1 Pseudomonadales bacterium
GATGCAGCGTCTCACCATTCCGGTACTGGATATGCTGCAAACGCTGCCGCCTTTCGTTTACCTTATTCCGCTTATCTTCCTGTTCAGTGTCACTGAATCCAAACTCTATGGCATTGCCATTATTCTTTACGCCATCGTACCCGTGATCCGGCTGACCAACCTGGGTATACGGTTGGTAGACAAAGACGTTATCGAGGCCGCCGACGCATTTGGCATGACCAGCCGCCAAAAACTCTATCGGGTTCAGATTCCGCTGGCGTTGCCCAACATCATGGCTGGTGTCAACCAGACCATTATGATGAGCCTTGCCATGGTGGTTATTGCTTCACTGGTGTCCGCTCCCGGGCTGGGTGTGCTGGTGCTAAGAGGTATTCGCAATCTGGAATTGGGGGTCGGGCTGGTCGCCGGGCTGGGCATCGTAATACTGGCAGTGGTGCTCGACCGTGTAACCAAAGCCTCACTGGCTCGAATCAACGCCTCCCAGAAGCAATAGGAACAGCATCATGGCGCGCGACATCAAGATTTCTATCCGCAATCTATACAAGGTATTCGGTACCGACCCAACCGGCGCTATGAAGCATGTCACAGCCGGCATGGGCAAAGCGGAATTACTGGAACAGCACAATCATGTGCTCGGGCTACAGAACATCAATGTGGATATACGTGAGGGCGAGATTACTGTCATCATGGGGCTATCCGGTTCCGGTAAATCGACGCTGATCCGTCACCTGAACCGGCTGATCGAGCCAACCAGCGGCGAGATCGAAATGGACGGCGAGAATGTTCTGGCCTTCAACGAGGCCAGGCTTCGTAAGCTCCGGCGGGAACACATGTCGATGGTATTTCAGAAGTTCGCCCTGCTGCCCCACAAAACCGTGCTTGAAAACGCTGGCATGGCCCTGGCTGTGCGCGGCCACACGATTAGCGACTTTGAAGCGGAAGCCAGCAAGTGGCTCGCCCGGGTGGGGCTGGAAGGCAATAGCAACCAATACCCTCATCAGCTCTCAGGCGGCATGCAGCAGCGGGTAGGTATTGCCCGGGCGCTAACGTCCAACTCCCCTATCATGCTGATGGATGAAGCTTTCTCGGCGCTGGACCCGCTCATCCGCTCAGACATGCAGGATCTACTCCTGGAACTGCAGGATGAATTGCATAAAACCGTGGTTTTCATCACCCACGACCTGGACGAAGCACTGAAACTGGCAGATAACCTGGTCATCCTGAAAGACGGGCATATTGTGCAACAGGGCGAGCCCCAGAATATCCTGCTTAACCCGAACGACCCTTACATCATTGATTTCATCAGCGACATTAACCGGGCGCGGGTACTTCGAGTCAGATCGGTGATGACGCGAACATCAGAGCCACCCGCTGATTGTGCCGGAGACATTTCAGAACGGGATAATCTGGAATCGGTTATTGCGCTGTCCGCAGGGGATACCGAACACACGTATCGGGTAATGAGAAAGGGCAATCAGGTGGGAGTGCTCGATATGAAAGTACTCATCAAAGCACTTGTACCCATCGATGCTTCTGAAGATGGGGATCGGGGGCAAAAATCAGGTTAAAGCGGGAGCGAGGGCTGAGCAGCCGACGGTATGGTCATGACTTAGTCTCTAACCTGTTATTAACTGCAAAAACCCCCGGTCAACCCGTGTTAAATGACATCATTTAACCATGGCCGAATGATAAAGAAACGCCTGCTGGATTTGTTCCCGGATTTGCTGGTCATCCCAGGGTTTGGTCAGAAACTTGTAGATGGCGCCCTCATTGATGGCGTCGGTCACGGATTTGAGGTCGGTATAGCCGGACAGAACGATACGGACCGTATTCGGATGAATGGCTTTTACGCGGCTGAGGAATTCCGTGCCGGACATTTCGGGCATGCGTTGGTCAGAGACAATGACCTGAACATCGTTGGTTGCCAGCAGGCTGAAGGCCTCTTTAATGTTGGTGGTGGACAGGATGCGGTAGCCATCGCGCCGCAGTATCCTTGCCAGCGCCTTGAGGATATTCGTCTCATCGTCCAGCAGCAGGAGTGTGGGCTGCTGGTCAGTCGCATCGGCGCTCGCCGTCTCCTTGTTGCCGGCTGCTTGTTCATTCATAAAGTTAACAAGGTCTTCGAATGGCATTGGGCGTGCAAAAGCAAAGCCCTGCAGCAGGTTGCACTTGTTTTTGCGCAGAAACGCAGCCTGCGCTTCGGTTTCAACCCCTTCCGCGACCACTTCCAGGCCCAGGTGATGGGCCATTGAAATAACGCCCTGAGTAATGGCGGCATCGCTGCGGTCCTCAGTTACATCCTTAATAAACGAACGGTCAATCTTGATTTTATTGCACGGCAACAGCTTGAGGTAGCTGAGGCTCGAGAAACCGGTGCCAAAATCGTCTATGGCAATGCTGACACCCATCTCGCGGATGGCATCAAGAGTGCGGATGACCAGGTCGGTGTCGTGAAGTATGGCGGACTCTACCACTTCCAGCTCAAGATGTTCCGGAGCCAGGCCCGACGCCTTGAGTGCATCCTCAACGGTATCGATAAAGTCGGACTTACGAAGCTGGATGGGCGACACGTTCACTGA
>JBBQMX010000416.1:0-2567 GCA_038329375.1 Pseudomonadales bacterium
GGATTTTCGCCCAGCCCGATACGATAGCTGCGAACGATTTCATCACCGGACATCAGATAAAGTCGGCGTTCTTCTTTGCGCACAAGCACCTCACTGACCAGTGGCATTTCGCCCATCGCCCGAACAGGCATATCCGAGGCCATAGCTGGGGAGATGAACAGGGTCATCGACACCAGCCACAGGCCGGCCAATAAGACTAAAGAATTAGGTTTACGAAGCATAACTTACCAATAGTTAATCATAGTTTACTTGAGGTTATAGCATATCAGACGGATTACGCGAACCAACACCGTGTTACGAATGTTGTCGATTCGTGAAACTGATTTCCTGAATGTCATGATTTCATGTCATCCACCATTTTGAGTCCCACTTTGGTGACCTGATCCGCGTCGGTTGCCCTCGCCACCAACGTGACCGGGCCGAGTACCACTTTGTCTCCCACCACCGGGTGGCCTTTAGTGCGGCGGGCGAAGCATTCTGCCAGCGACAGCTCAGGGGGCAGCTCATCAAACTCGATGCCGTAAACCTGCTCGACGTCTCCTAACAAAGCATCGCCATTGAGCACGAAATCTCCGAAAAATGCACGCTCGGCAAGGTGCTTCGGCGTATGTCGACCTGTAAGAGCTTTGCCGAGATCCAGCAACACTGAAGGCGTCGCAAAGACTGCCACCACATCGCCGGTGGAAACCAGAAAGTCGGGCGCCGGCTGATGGCAGGTACGGTCCCGGAAAACTCCGGCAATAGCGGTATTGCCCGGCAGGATCAATTGACCGAGCGGTCGGGCTTCCTGCCATTGTTGCCCACGCAGTGGAAACAGCATCAGTTCATGATCACCGGCTGCCGGAACATCCAGCGGCAAGCGCCGATACGGTTCATTATTCGCAGGTACTTCCAGTTTCAGCTTGCGGGCTATCGGCGCCAGGGTCATGCCCTGGACAATAAGTGAAACCAGGACGATAAAAAAAGCAAAGTGGAAAATTTGTCGTGCTTCGGGCAGCTCCGCAATGATGGGAAACAATGCCAATACGATAGGAACGGCGCCACGGAGCCCAACCCAGCTTATAAACGCCAGCTCACGACGATTGAATCCGAATGGCCATAACGTCAACAGTACCGCCAGGGGCCGGGCGACAAAAATCAGCACCAGCGCCAGTATCAGGCCACCGCCTGCCAGTGGGAGCAGTTCGTTGGGGCTAACCAGCAACCCGAGCATCAGGAACAGGCAGAGTTGCGCCAGCCAGGCGAGACCGTCATGAACCTGCAGAATCATCGGCATCATTCGCACCGGGCGATTGCCCACCACAACACCGGCGAGATAGATTGCCAGGAAGCCGCTGCCTCCCAGCTCATTGGTACCCGCAAAAACGGTCATACCGGCGGCGACCACCAGCAAGGGATAGAGTGAAGGCGTCAGCCGCATGCGGTTTGCTATCTCAACAACCAGAAGCCCGCCACCAATACCGATCGCAGTGCCAATACCGAATTGCATGATCAGCATTAGCAGGCTGCTCCACAGCGAACCCTGGCCCTGGCTTTCAATCATCATCAGCAGCATCAGGGTCAGGAAGATCGCCATCGGGTCGTTACTGCCGGATTCGATTTCCAGCGTAGCGCTCACCCGTTCATTAAGGTGCAGGCCATGGCCCTGAAGCAGCGAAAATACCGCCGCCGCGTCGGTCGAGGAAATGATCGCGCCGATGAGCAGTGCAGTCAGCCAATGCAGATCAAATAGCAGATAGGCCGTCAGGCCGCCGATCAGGGCAGTTACCAGCACGCCGATCGTCGCGAGCATCAAGGCGGGCTTGAGGCCAACCCGGAAGGTCTCCACCCGGGTACGCATACCACCGTCCAGCAGAATTACCGCCAGTGCCAGGTTAGCGATCAGAAAGGCAAGCTCGAAGTCATCAAACCGGATGCCGCCGGCTCCGTCTTCACCCATCAACATTCCAACCACCAGGAAAATCAGCAGCACAGGCATGCCCAGCCGGCTCGAAAGCGGGCTCAGCATTATGCTCATCACGAGCATCAGGGCACCGAGGAGGATGACAGTAGTGGGCATGAAGGCTCCATTTTACGATAAGCCAAGCATAACAGCTTGATAAGGCAGGGCGTTACGCCAAGTGTCATCCAGGACGAAAAAGCACTGCACCCGCTTGTAGGAGAATCAGAGCAGGCTTATAGTGGGCTTGCGAAAATCAGCGGGTGTAGTTCAATGGTAGAACGGCAGCTTCCCAAGCTGCATACGTGGGTTCGATTCCCATCACCCGCTCCATTACTCAAGACTTCCGTTCAACGAAGACCGCTCTCCCCCTTGTTGTAGCTTTGATTCTACGCCGTGCAACGCAACTTCCGGCGGCCCGAACACCAGTCGGCCACGTTGCCATAATGTTAATCCGGGCTGCGAAACGTCCCGCAGCATGTCTTGCCACTCGTGAAAATTGAGAGTCAGGGGGTTGTGGGTGTGTATCTGGGCGGGGATGGCCCAAAAATCCCGCCGAATTCGCGCCACGAAGGTCGTGAAAGAGACCTTGAAGGTCATGATTGAAGTCTGCGTAGACCGCTACGAA
>JBBQMX010000417.1:0-2563 GCA_038329375.1 Pseudomonadales bacterium
AACTCGGTTCCTCCCTTCATGCCCAGCATGTACAACAACAATGTACAGCTGTTCCAGAATAAGGATCATGTGGTTATTTTCAACGAGATGATCCATGAATCTCGCATTGTACCCATCGACGGCCGGCCACATCTTCCCGAAGAAATCCCTCAGTGGACGGGCGACTCGCGCGGTTACTGGGATGGCGAAACGCTGGTTGTAGAGACGAAGAATTTTACGGACAAGACCCAGACATTCCGTGGCGCAGGCATCGGGGCAAATATGCATCTTACCGAGCGCTTCACGCGTATGGCCGATGACCGCGTCGACTATCAGTTCACGGTCAATGATCCTGAAGCTTATGCCGCCCCGTTTACAGGGCTTGTTCCCATGTTCCGCTCCGACGGCGAAATGTATGAATATGCCTGCCATGAAGGCAACTACGGCATGGTCAACATTCTCCGTGGAGAAAGGGTTGAGGAAGGCACCTGGGATTACGATAACAATCGAGCCAAGCAGCAGTAGGCCGCAAGCCCTGTTCGCTGAAGCGGGCGGGGCATACCACTGATGCTGTCTCCCAGTTTCTAAAGGATCCCGTCCGGCGGGAATCGCTCACAGCAATTTAACAGGTCTTTCATGAAAACACATTTTTCGAAATTCATTATTGGAGCTGCTTCGGCAGCTGTGGTTTGTCTGTCGTCACTGAGCACGGCGGCATTTGCTCAAAATTTACCGCGTACTCCGGATGGCAAGCCTGATATCAATGGCATCTGGCAGACGATGGGTTCTGCCCACTGGAATCTTGAGCCACACCCGGCAAGTGTGGGGCCCATCGTTGAAGCCGGGGCCCTGCTGGCCATCCCCGGAGGCCTGGGCGTTGTTGAAGGCGGGCGCATTCCTTATACACCTGCCGCACTGGAAAAAAAGAAAGCCAATCAGGCTGACTGGATTTCCCTGGACCCGGTGGTCAAGTGCTACCTGCCGGGTGTGCCCCGTGCGACTTACCTGCCGCACCCCTTCCAGATCATTCTGGCGCCTGACGCTACACTGATCACCTATGAATTTGCGGGCGCAGACAGGATTGTCCACATGGACTCTGACCTGGAAGCACAGGTTGATAGTTGGATGGGTCATAACGTCGGTCGCTGGGAAGGCGATACCCTGGTGATCGATGTAACGGGTCAGATAGGCGATACCTGGTTCGATCATGCCGGTAACCATCACAGCGGCTGGTCAATGCATGTTGAAGAGCGTTACACCATGCTGGACGCGAACACCATCCGCTATGAAGCAACCATAACGGATCCGGAAACCTTTACCGAGCCCTGGAAAATCGAGATGCCTTTGTATCGCCGCCAGGACAAGAACATGCAATTGATTGAATTCAAATGCGTGGAGTTTGTGGAAGAGCTGCTTTACGGTCATCTACGTAAAGCAGGCACTAACTAGGTTAAGCCGAGTGGTGACAGTTTTTACAAAGCCGGCCTGGAGCCGGCTTTTTTGTGTGCGTAACAGTTGCGTCAAGTTTTTCGCCGCGCGCATTGACATTTCAGGCCTCAAGAAATACTGTATATATATACAGTATAGATACCTTTTTCCATGTCAGCCTTTCAATACGCCGAACTCCATTGTCTGAGTAATTACAGCTTTCTCCGCGGGGCCTCCTTTCCCGAAGAATTGGTAAAGCAAGCCCGACAGTCAGCTTACTCCGCGCTGGCTATAACTGATGAGTGCTCTTTGGCAGGCGTAGTGCGTGCTCACGTCGCGGTTAAGAAAACCGATCCTGAAAATACGGGCACACCCCTTCAACTGATTATTGGCAGCGAGTTTATCTGCGAGGACGGGCTGCATCTGATTCTCCTTGCCACAAGTCGCAAAGGGTATGGTCAGCTCTCTCATCTCATCACGGAAGCCCGAAGAGGCGCGGTCAAGGGCAGCTATCAGCTCAGCCGCACATTGTTAAAAACAGTGGTAACCACCGAATGTCTGGCGCTCTGGGTACCTCCCGCCGGACTGCCTCCTGTCTTGCGAAGAGATGGTGGTGACGAGCAAGAAAGCAGAGAGCAGCTTTTGTTCATACAGGAAGTATTTCCTGAGCGAATCTGGATCGCTGTAGAACTGCGAGCCCAGGGCTATGAACAGGAACGGCTGTCATGGCTGAGAGATCTTGGCAGTCTTTACGGCATTCCCTTATGCGCCAGCGGCGGGGTCATGATGCACAAAGCTGAGCGAAGGCTCCTCTGTGACACTATGACCGCCATTCGCCTGGGCAGGCCACTGGCGGAACTGGGCTTCTCCATACCCTGCAATGGGCAGCAGCATATGCGCAGCCTGCAACAACTGAGACGACTCTTTCCCGAGGAGTTGCTAAAGGAAACCTGGCGTATTGCCGAACGCTGTCATTTCTCCCTCGCTGAACTGCGCTATGAATACCCTCACGAATTGGTGCCGCAGGGGTACACCGCATCGGTCTGGCTAAGGCAGCTGACCGAAAAGGGTATGCAGGAGCGTTGGCCACAGGGCATTCCATCGACAGTGCGTCAATTAGTGGACAGGGAGCTGGGATTGATCGGGGAGCTTCGCT
>JBBQMX010000418.1:0-2562 GCA_038329375.1 Pseudomonadales bacterium
CGACGAATACCGCCGGTCGGACAAAACGTGACATCCGCAAACGGCCCGGCAAATGCCTGCAATGCCTTGATGCCACCTGCAATTTCCGCAGGGAAGAATTTGAACTCCCGATACCCCATGGCGTAGCCCAGCATCATTTCGGAAATAGTTGAGATCCCTGGCAGCAAGGGTGCCTGGGCGTTCATCCCATGAGCAAGGAGCTGCTCCGTCACACCCGGGGTAATCACAAACTGGGCACCCGCTGCTTCGGCCTCCCGGTAATGGCTGACCTGAGTAACGGTGCCGGCACCCACCCAGACATCCGGCAGCGCCTTGCGCAGTTGCCGTATCGCGTCGAGACCATATTCCGAGCGCAGTGTGACTTCAAGAATGCGTATACCACCCGCCACCAATGCTCTACCGAGCGGCACCGCGTGCTCGGGGTGATGGATAGTGATGACAGGCACCAACGGACAGGCTGCAAGCATGGATTGAACCTGATGACGATGATACATCGATAGCTGGGACATATTGGTTTTCCCCTCCATTGAATTTAGGGAGGCTCCTTAACGTTTCCGGGCTCAATGGCCTTAAGGACTCCAGAATACAGACAATGACCGACCGAGAAATGCTCGCACCGGCATAGCGCGAACGTCATCAAGGCTGGTGACAGCTTTTTTCAGCGTTTCCAATTTGTCATTGCCCCTCACATGAAGAGCTGTGAAGCCCGCGGCGCTGAGCACACGGAAGGTCAGAGATACACGACGCTGGGGCTGAGATGGTGGCGTCAGTGCGATACTCTTTGCCGGGTTACCCGGCTCGAGCGCTTCTCCAAGTTCAGGCGCATCCGGGAAAAACGAGGCGGTGTGGCCATCATTGCCCATACCCAGCACCACCACATCCAGAGGCCAGGCAAGCCGCTTGAGTGCACTGTCACAGGCCGCCTGAGCGGACCCGTCAAAGTTTCCAGGCTGCTTAAGGCCGATGAAGTTTGCCGATGCCGCGGCATTTTGCATCAGATGCTGCCTGACCAGACGTTCATTGCTGGCCGGATCGTCCACATCTACCCAACGCTCGTCCACCAGGGTCACGTCAACACGCTCCCACTCCAGTGGCGCCAGACTCAATACTTCGAAGAAAGCTTTTGGCGTGCTGCCACCCGACACCGCCAGGCTGGCATGTTCACGCGTTGCCAAGGCTACGGAGAGTTGAGCCACCACGTCCTGGGCCAGGCGTTCGGCTACTGCAGACGCATCGTCCAGTAGTATTGTCTTTACGCCGGCCGGCCAGTTAATTTCACACATCCTCGTACCAGCTCCTACCATCCCGGGTAATCATCGCAATGGAGGCAACAGGCCCCCAGGTTCCGGAAGCGTAGCGCTTCGGTGAAGCTGCGTGATCTTCCCAATTCGAGATAACCTGATCGACCCAGCGCCAGGCGTATTCAACTTCGTCACGTCGCACAAACAGGTACTGGTTGCCCTTCATGATCTCCCACAGCAAGCGTTCATAGGCGTCGGGTATGCGCTGGGCATTGAAGGCTTCCGAGAACGTCAGTTCCAGCGGCCCCTGACGCAAACGCATACCTTTATCAAGCCCCTGGTCCTTGGTAAGAATCTGCAGCGCCATACCTTCATCCGGCTGCAAACGGATAATGAGCTTGTTGTTGGCCAGATATTTCTGATCCGGGTCAAAGATATAGTGCGGCGCTGGCTTGAAGTGGATAATAATCTGCGACAGTTTTTCCGGTAAGCGTTTGCCGGTACGGATGTAAAAGGGCACACCGGACCAGCGCCAGTTGTGTATTTCCGCCTTTAGTGCAACAAAGGTTTCGGTAGAGCTACCCTTGGCAGCATCCTCTTCGTCCAGATAGCCGGGAACCGGCTTACCATCGCTCGTGCCCGCGGTATACTGCCCTCGCACCAGATGGGTTTCCATCAATTCCGGGGTAATAGGCCGGAGCGCCTTGAGCACTTTTACTTTTTCGTCACGGATACTGTCAGCGGACAGGTCAGAAGGCGGGTCCATAGCGATCAGGCAGAGCAGCTGCAGCAAGTGATTCTGGATCATGTCACGCATTTGACCGGCTTTGTCGAAATATCCCCAACGCCCTTCAATACCCACGCTTTCAGCCACCGTGATCTCGACATGGGAGATATGATTCTGATTCCACTGGGTGGCAAATAAATTGTTTGCGAACCGCAGGGCGATCAGGTTTTGCACCGTCTCCTTACCGAGGTAATGATCAATACGGAACAGCTGGTTTTCGTTGAACACTTCCGCGAGCTGGTCATTTATTACCCTGGAGGATTCCAGATCGTGACCAATAGGCTTTTCCACCACTACACGGGTTGACTCGTTGCAGCAGCCGCCAGCTTTCAGATTGCGGGCAATCATGCCATAAAGAGACGGCGGCGTTGCCATATACACGATCAGCTCGCCACCGCCTTGCTGACGCCACTCGTTCAGGGGTGCATAACCTGCTTCATCACTGAAGTCGAAACAGAGGTAATCCACCCGCTTCAGAAATCGCTCCAGAATCTCCTCATCAAGCTCATGTTTACGGACATACTGTCGGATTCG
>JBBQMX010000419.1:0-2552 GCA_038329375.1 Pseudomonadales bacterium
GCTTTAATCAGCTTTGCCAGCGCCATGGTTGCCTGCACATCCGACATGGCATCGTGAGCGCTGTCATGGCTGATACCATTGGCGGCGGTGAGCTCTTCCAACCGGAAGCTCGGGCTGCCGTCTGCTTTTTTCGGCCACTCAATGCCTTCCGGGCGCAGGGCGTAAGTCAGCCTGACCATATCAATGATGTCCCAGCGGGAATTGCCGTTCTGCCATTCCCGGGCATAGGGATCTCGCAGATTTCGGTAGAGGGTATGGCGGGTAACCTCATCATCAAACCGAAGGCTGTTATAGCCAACAACACAGGTACCGGGCTGGCTGAACGCTTCGTTGATCCGGGCAATAAACGCCGCTTCCGGTACCCCCTCTGCCATGGCTTTCTGCGGCGTGATACCGGTAATCAGGCAGGCTTCGGGTGCTGGCAGGTAGTCATCGGTGGGGCAGCAATAAATGATCAAAGGGTCTTCGATGATATTGAAGTCAAGGTCGGTTCGAACACCGGCAAACTGCGACGGGCGATCATGAACGGGGTCAACGCCAAAGGTTTCATAATCATGCCAGTAAAAGCTGCGAATCACGGCCTGGGGCTCCTGCACCGGTGAAAAAATAGGGTTCGCAGCAGTCTAGCAGAGTTCAGGCAATGATCAGAACAGAGGCTCAGCGGACGAGCGATGCCCGAAAGGGGCTGCTACACTTGCATCAAAATACTAATCCACCACTGCACCTGATCGAGAGAGCCCTCACCCGAATGGCCACCCGCATAATCATCTGTGACGACTCGAATATGGCGCGCAAGCAAATGGCCCGGGCGTTGCCGGCAGACTGGCCCGTCGAGATACACTTTGCCGAGCATGGCCAGGAAGCGTTGGACAAGCTTGTCGCCGGTCAGGGGGAGATACTGTTCCTCGACCTCAACATGCCTGGTCTTGACGGCTATGAAGTACTGGCCGCCATCAAGCAAGCTGACATTCAGGTGTTAACCATCGTTGTTTCCGGCGATATCCAGCCCCAGGCCCGGGAGCGAGTCCGGAAAATGGGCGCGATTGATTTCATAAAGAAGCCCACCGAGACCGCAGTGGTTGCCGCTCTGCTGCAGGAATACGGACTTTACAGCCCGGCTGAGCAACAGCTGAAACCAACGGCAGAAGTGGCGCCCCAACCGGCCTTGGTAAATTCGGATGACAACGTCAGCCTGAATGATTACTTACAGGAAGTCGCCAATATCGCCATGGGACGAGCGGCAGATTTGCTGGCTCGCTTGCTGAATGTTTTTATCAAGCTCCCAGTTCCCCGGGTGGCCATGATCGCAAGATCGGAACTCAGCATGGCGCTGTCATCCGTGTCACGGAATGATCATTGCTCCGCTGTATGCCAAGGTTTTACCGGCGCCGGACTGGCGGGCGAAGCTCTACTGTTGTTCTCCGACTCCAGCTTCGAAGACATGGCTCAGCTTCTACGTTATGACGAAGACAGGTCCGATGCACTTGAAGTGGAAGTGCTGATGGATATGTCCAGCATTCTGTTTGGGGCCTTCCTGAAAGGCGTGGGTGATCAGTTGGACCTGAAGCTGGGCCTGGGGCACCCAACGGTGCTGGGGCGGCACCGGAGCGTGAACGAATTGCTGGCGCACCATAGCAACCAGAGCGAACAGTTACTGTCGATCGAAATCAATTATGAAATTGAAGATCATGCCATTGCCTGTGATCTGCTCGTTTTGCTGACAGCGGATTCGGTGCCTTATCTTGAGAAGAACCTTTTTTATCTGGCGGAGTGAGCATGGAAAATCCGGAAAACGAAGCCCACGCCTTTCATTGGCTGATGGATATGCTGGAATCGGTCGAGGTCGGCCTGGTGGTGCTTGACCTGAATTACCGGGTAGAAGTGTGGAACGGCTTCATGGAAAGCCACAGCAATATTTCGGGTTCGAGGATCCGGGGCAAGGTGCTGTTCGACGTCTTTCCGGATCTGCCAAAAAGCTGGCTCAGCCGCAAGGTTGAAGCGGTGGCCCTGCTCAACACCCGCACCTTTACGTCCTGGGAGCAAAGGCCCTATCTGTTCAAATTTCGAAATACCCGGCCGATTACCGGAACACAGGCGTTCATGTTCCAAAACCTGACCATCAGCCCCCTGGCGGGCTCCGATGGCAGCGTACAGAAAATCTGCCTGATGGTGTACGACGTCACGGATATTGCTACCAGCCGACTGGCGCTGGAAAAAGCCAACGCCCAGCTTGAGACACTCAGCATGACGGACCGTCTGACGGGCCTGCTGAACCGGGGCACCTGGGAAAACCTGATTGACGCGGAATTCGAACGCTATCGACGCTATGGCAGCACGGTTGCACTGGTCATGTTCGATATTGATCATTTTAAACCCGTCAATGATACCCATGGCCATCTGGCCGGCGATGAAGTGATCAGATATACCGCTAACGCACTTCTGGACAATCTGAGACAGTCAGACCACGCTGGCCGCTACGGTGGCGAGGAGTTTGGCATTATCCTTCCTGAAACCGACACCCCGGGCGCAATCACAATTTGTGAACGCATACG
>JBBQMX010000420.1:0-2508 GCA_038329375.1 Pseudomonadales bacterium
CGACGAGTATGTGATCAATGGGCGCAAATGGTGGTCTTCCGGCGCCATGTCCACCACCTGCAAGATCGCCATCGTGATGGGCAAGACCGATCCCACCGCCGCTCGCCACGCCCAGCAATCGATGATTCTGGTGCCGTTTGACGCACCAGGGGTGAATATTGTGCGGCCGTTGACGGTGTTTGGCTACGATCACGCACCCCACGGTCACGCCGAAGTGATCTACGATAATGTGCGAGTGCCGGCGTCGAATATCCTGTTGGGCGAAGGCCGTGGCTTCGAGATTGCTCAGGGTCGTCTTGGCCCTGGCCGTGTTCACCACTGCATGCGCACCATCGGGGTGGCCGAGCGCGCCCTGGAAGCCATGTGCCAGCGAGTCAATGAGCGCGAAGCCTTTGGCAAGCAACTGGTGCGGTTTGATTCTATCCGCAAGGACATTGCGCGCTCCCGCCTGGAGATCGAGCAGACTCGTCTGCTGACTCTCAAGGCAGCCCATATGATGGACACCGTAGGCAACAAAGTGGCACGCCAGGAAATCGCCATGATCAAGGTTGCGGCCCCCAAGATGGCGCTGGCTGTGCTGGACCGCGCTATCCAGGCCCATGGTGCTTTGGGTGTTTGCCAGGACACCTTCCTGGCTTCCGCCTGGGCGCACATTCGCACCCTGAGATTGGCGGACGGCCCGGATGAAGTGCATCTGGACAGCATCGCGAAAATCGAACTGCGGGATTACCCGAAGACCCAGCCGTCCAGCCATTGAAACGGAGCCTGAACCATGACCAATCCACTGTTTGATATGACCGGCAAGGTCGCGCTGATTACCGGCTCCACCAAAGGCATCGGCCGCTCCATTGCTGAAGAAATGGCCCGCTGCGGTGCCCGGGTAGTGATCTCCAGCCGCAAGGCCGAGGTCTGCGACCAGGTTGCCGGTGAGCTCACCGCTCAGGGTTTCGAGGCGATTGCCATTCCCTGCCATGTCGGCCGGAAAGAAGATTTGCAGAACCTGGTGGATAAAACCCTCGCCGCTTGGGGCCGGATTGATGTGCTGGTGTGCAACGCTGCCACCAACCCGGTTTACGGCCCCACTCAGGAAATGACCGACGAGGCCTGGGACAAAATCATGGACACCAACGTCAAAGGCTCCTTCTGGCTTACCCAGATGGTGTTGCCGGGCATGGCAGAGCGCGGCGAAGGAGCGGTCGTGATGCTGTCCAGCATTGCCGGTTTGCGCGGAAACACGGTGATCGGCACCTACGGTGTATCGAAAGCGGCTGAGGCAGCGCTGGCCCGCAACCTGGCGGTGGAGTGGGGGCCGAAAGGCATCCGGGTTAACGCCATAGCACCGGGCCTGATCAAAACCGATTTCGCCAAAGCCTTACTGGAAGACCCGGTGCGTGTAAAACGCGCGGAAGAGAAAACGCCTCTGCGTCGCATCGGCGATCCGGTTGATATTGCCGGCCTGGCCGTTTTCCTGTCAACCCCGGCCAGCGCCTATATCACCGGCCAGGTTATCGTGGCGGACGGGGGCGAGACCGCCTGTTAAACAGGCTGGCATCGAGAACCATATGATTGAAGGCACAAGGTTGAGGTCAAAATGACGGACAGCAAGAAATCAACCGATCCCGACTTGGTCGACGTGCTGCCAGCGCACCGCTTAGACCAGGCGAAACTGCTGAACTGGTTGCAGGTCAACATGCCGGAAATAGGCGACCGGCTTGAGATCAAACAGTTTCAGGGCGGTCAATCCAACCCGACCTATCTGCTGGTAGCCGACAGTGGTCGTTACGTGCTGCGCAAGAAGCCACCGGGGAAGGTGCTGCCTTCGGCCCATATGGTGGAGCGAGAGTACAAGGTTATCCGGGCGTTGTCCGAGCACACCAACTTGCCGGTACCAAGGACCCGAGTGCTGTGTGAAGACAGTGACATCATCGGTACGCCGTTTTATGTGATGGATTTTATGCCGGGCAGGGTGGTCAGTCATCCGGCCCTCAGGGATATCGATTTTTCCGAGCGGACACCGGTGCATCAGGCCGCCATGGATACCCTGGCGGCCCTTCACAGTGTTGACGTTGACGCCATCGGACTGGGAGATTTTGGCCGACCGAATGGTTACGTCGCGCGGCAGGTGTCGCGCTGGAGCAAGCAGTATCGAGCCTCCCGAACGGGTGAAATGCCCGCGATGGACAAGCTCATGGTCTGGTTGCCGGAGCACCTGCCGAAACACGACGAATGCGCTATCGCCCACGGGGATTATCGTCTGGGCAACCTGATGCTGGCCCAGGACAAGCCTGAAATTGTCGCCATTCTGGACTGGGAGCTTTCCACCCTGGGCCACCCCATTGCTGATCTTGCCTATTACTGTCTGCCTTACCACCTGCCCAGTGATCTGGCAGGCATGCGCGGTGTGGTGGGCGAGGACCTGGCAGCACTGGGTATTCCTGATGAACAGGCCATCATCGAGCGCTACTGCCAGCAGTCCGGCCGGTCTGGCATTAATGACTGGCATGTGTT
>JBBQMX010000421.1:0-2506 GCA_038329375.1 Pseudomonadales bacterium
GTTCTCGGCTTCCTCGAACATGTCTTCACGGAACGTGCCCTTGAACAGGCCCGCCGCAGCGATCGACGATACATGCTGGAAACAACCGGCCCCCATGGCAGTCGCCGCTTCAATCGCGTTGCGGGTACCTTGAATATTAACCACAGACTGGGACTCTTCATCAGCCCCCATGTCATACACAGCAGCCAGGTGGAAGACGTGATCAATTTTGCCTTTCAGGGCTTTGAGGGTCTTTGCGTCGATGCCCAGCTTTGGCTGCGCCAGATCTCCGATCACGGCTTTGACCTGATCATCCGTGGCGCCCCAGCGTTCACGCAACTTATCCAGCTTGCCGAGAGACTGCTCCCGAACCAGCACATGGACAGTGCCACCCCGGGCCAGCAACTTCTCCACCAGAAAACGACCGATAAAACCGGTTCCACCTGTTAAAAAGTAATTCATGAATACCTCATCCTGCTTGTAATTGTGATGTCCTGCGTTCAAAACCACATTTTCGTCGCGACCCTCTTGCAGAGCGTGACGCATTATACTTAATTGTTATTCCCATGTATTGCCGTTTTTTAGAGCATTTGCTCTTTAACTCGTTGTTTTTAATTGAGTAAAAGCTCTAAAAAACTGTTCAAACAACACTCCTCAGAGCCCATCCTCAAATCCAACATGTTTTGAGATTAGCACAGCACTGAAACACTGCATTATGAACAGGCACGCCTCTTCATTATCTGACAGCCAATGATTAAAAGATGGACATGAAAAGGGCCGCTGCCGGTGACATAATCAGCCATCAGAACTTCCTTCCATCTGCTCAAACCGGATACTTGTCATGGCCAACCAGAACGCTAACGCCGAACGCTACATTTCTATCGCCCGCGCCTGCTTGAAGGCTATTAATGAAACCGCTTCTGAAAAAGGCTCCAGAGAAGAAAAAATTCAGGCCGTTTATGAAGCCATTGATATCGCTTTTCAGGAAGAGTTCTCGGAATACCGGCAATCCGTTGCGGTGATGGCGTCCGTATTGGAACTTATCGCAGGCGGCCAGATGGATGCCGGAGGAGCAGCCAGCCTTGCCAAAAAGACGCTGGACCAGCAACCCGCCAGCACTCGTGATGCCGTTATTCACTGAATCGGGCTCTATTTTCTCCTGAAGGACACCGCGCATGCCTAACCACGCAGTACATCACTCAGGGTGGACCAAAGCCGCCCTGGCCTGTTTATTCCTGTTAGTCAACGTCACAGCACAGGCTGCTGTTTCGCCGGTCAAAAGCCCCAATGACCAAAGCGATTACCGCTACCTGGAACTGGACAACGAACTCAAAGTGTTGCTGGTCTCAAATCCGGACGCTGACATGGCCGCCGCTTCACTGGATGTCGCGGTCGGCAGCGGTGATGATCCGGCCGGGCGCGAGGGCCTGTCGCACTTTCTGGAACACATGCTGTTCCTGGGGACCGAGAAGTATCCCGAGGCGGGGGAATACCAGCAGTTCATCAAAAGCCATGGCGGCAGCCACAACGCCTTTACCGCTTTCCAGGACACCAACTATTTCTTCGATGTGCAGGCTGAGCATCTCGAGCCCGCCCTTGACCGCTTCGCACAGCAATTCTCCGCGCCCCTGTTTACCGCTGAGCTGGTGGAACGGGAACGCCGCGCTGTGCACTCGGAATACAGCTCGGCGTTAAAAGACGATGGCCGCCGGATCTACTCAGCGAGAAAAGCGGCAGCCAACCCGATGCATGCTTTCAGCCAATTCGCCGTCGGCAATCTCACGACCCTTGATGATACTGACAAGCGACCGCTGAGAGCGGATCTACTCGCCTTCTGGCGCAATCACTACTCGTCCAACATCATGACACTGGTGGTGATGGGACCGCAGCCATTGGATGAGCTGGAAGCCATGGTGAGGCCGAGGTTTGCCGAAATAGAAAACCGGAACCTTGCACCAAAGGCCCATACAGCGCCTCTGTTCAAGCGCGAAAACCTGCCTGCGGTTCTGCAAGTACAAGCGCTGAAGGATATCCGCCAGCTATCACTGACGTTCCCGATTCCGTCCCAGCAGGACAACTACAAGAGCAAGCCTGATCATTACGTGGCCAACCTTCTGGGGCACGAGGGCCCGGGCAGTCTGCTGGATGTGCTGAAACGACAGGGGCTGGTAGAAAGCCTGTCGGCAGGCGTGGGTATGGATACCGGCAGCAACGCCACGCTGGAACTCTCGATGGCATTGACGCCGGAAGGACTGGAGCAGCGGGACGTTATCCTGGCACTGACTTTCGACTACATCGACCTGGTGAGATCCAAGGGCATCAATGGCCAATATTTCGAGGAAATGCAAAAGCTGGCAGAGATCAGTTTCCGTTTTCGCGAACAACCCAACCCGATCCAGCTGGTCAGCCGTCTTTCCATGCAACTGCACCATGTGGACCCCGAAGACGTGCTTCAGGCGCCCTGGGTAATGGAAGAATATTCCCCGGCCCGCTACTTGGAGCTGTTAAACCACCTCACCCCTGACAA
>JBBQMX010000422.1:0-2506 GCA_038329375.1 Pseudomonadales bacterium
AATGGCCAGTGCCAGCGGACAGCATCCGTTACGTCATCCCGGACCCTGTCATCAAAACACTTTCAAGGCATCCACTGACCCGGGAGCTTTATCCACTGGCGTTCGGGCACTATCGGCGGGCGGCAGGCCACCACATGCACCGCGAGCACCATAACGATGATCTTTTGATTCTCTGCACTGAAGGGGAGGCGTTTCTTCGCATCGAGGATGAGCCCTGTGTGGTCAAAGCGGGAGATCTGTTGCTGTTACCGGCAGGCGCTGCCCACCGCTACACGGCGGTACCGGAAAACCCCTGGACTATCCATTGGGTGCATTACGCCGGGCCACTGGCGGTAGATTTCCGTCAACACATGGGGTTCACCGACGGTGTTCGAATTCTCCATCCCGGGCGCCAGCCCCGTTTGCTGGTTGACTTCAATGGTTTGCTATCAGTGCGACAAACGGGGTTCCGGACACCCGGGCTAGTTCACGTGGCCAACCGCCTGCGTCAATTGCTGGCGGCTATCCCCCTGAGCATGGGCGAATCAGGACCATCGCAACAGCCTGATCTGGACATCATTCACAATTTCATGCGGGAACATCTTGATGAGCGGGTAAGCCTTGGCCAGCTGGCAGATCTCACCGGACTGTCGGCTACACACTTTGCCACCCGTTACCGCGAGTTGACCGGCGTGTCACCGATCCAGCATTTCCTGCACCTGAAGGTGGAACAGGCCTGCCAGATGCTCGATACCACAGACCTGTCGTTTACCCAGATCAGCTCTAAGCTGGGTTACGATGACAATTATTATTTTTCGCGGCTGTTCAAGAAAGTGATGGGACTGTCGCCAACCGACTATCGTCACACCAGCCGGCATTAAAACTGCCATAACAGATGACACTTGTTGTTGTTAACCATAAGTCGATAGGCTGTGCGCTAGCGAGTCATAACAAAAAACCAGACAAGGCATCACCATGGCGACCTATACCATCCAGATTGAAGACACGTTTGATGTTCCCCTGGACCGGGTTTTTACGTTATTTTCCGATCACAAGCGGTTTGGCGATTTGCTGGGCGCGCCGGTAAAGCGCATCAAGGACAGCGACCAGGCCGATCCGAATGGTCTTGGTTCAGTTCGCAAGATTGGTATCGGACCGATTGCATTGGAAGAAACCGTAACCAGTTTCGAGCCTGATAGTTTGATTGAGTACACTATTACCAGTTTGAGCCTGATCAGACACCATCAGGGGCGCATCCGCTTCTGGGAAACCAGTGCCGGTCAGACCCGAGTCAGTTACACCATTTCATTTGAGGAGATAATCCCCTTCACCGGCAAAATGATTCACTCTTCCCTTGAAAAAGCTCTTCGCAGGGGCATCAAACGTGTGCCGAAGCTGGCCTAAGCTTAAGCTACTGCCGGGTTTAACGCTTCAATGATCTGGTCACACACTTGCTCATGGCTCAGCCCATCGCTGGCAATAACCACATCCGCAGAGCGGGAGTAAAGTTCATGACGCTCGGCAAACAGCTCTGCGATGGACTGATCATCTCGCTTTGAAATACCCCGCAGGCTGAAGTCCCCAATTCGCTGCTCCACCGTCGCCAGTGTGACCTCGAGAAACACAATGGTGCTGCTCTGCCGCAGGTGCGCCATTGCTTTGGCACTGTAGACCGCGCTGCCGCCAGTGGCGATGACATGGTGCTCCAGCTCCAGGGCCAGCAACTCCCGCTGCTCAATTCCTCGCAGCAGCCTATAACCGTCGCCATCAACGATCGCCTGCAATGTGCGCCCTTCTGCTGCCTGGATTAACAGATCGGTGTCCACGAATCCAAAAGCCAGGCGTTTTGCCAATAACACTCCCACTGTGCTCTTCCCGGAACCAGGCATACCGATGAGTACAATGTTAGAAATCGCCGACGATGAAGAGACAGATTTCACCCTTTTGCTTCCTCAACGGCTTTTTCCGCCTGCAGTGAGAACTTCTTCACACTGGAAGCGAAGTCGCTGAAGCGTTCGCCCTGAATCAGAACATGTTGACGGAGGCGGTCCTCGGCCAGATCCACATTGCCCGACTCAATCGCACCATAGATTTCACGATGCTCCCGCATCGAGTTCACCATACGCTGTCGCACCTGCAGCTGCAGACGCCGGTAAGGCTTCAGACGCTGCTTGAGCTGTCGGGTTTCTTCGGCGAGGAAGCTATTATGGCTCGCCCGATAGATACAGTTATGAAAATCTTCGTTTTCGTAATAGTACTCATCGGAGTCTCCCTGATTGTTTGCCTCTTCACACCGTGCCAGAGCTGAAGCCAGGTTCGCGAGCTCGACAGTGCTGATGCGCCGGGCCGCAAGACGGCCACACATGCCTTCCAGTTCGGCCATCACCTCGAACATTTCAATGAGCTGTTCAATACCTACCTTCGCAACAAAGGTGCCTTTTTTGGGCTCCACGGTGACCAGACCGCTGACTGCCAATTGTTGAATCGCTTCGCGGATCGGGGTGCGCGAGACACCGAATTTAGCAGC
>JBBQMX010000423.1:0-2497 GCA_038329375.1 Pseudomonadales bacterium
TGGACCGCCCTTATTGGGCGTTGGTTGCGGCGATTTTCCTGCAGATTCGCCCGGAAAGCGGACTGGTGATAGAGAAAGCGCTTTGCCTGATCGTGGGTTCGGCGGTTGGCGGCGGCTTTGGCATTCTGGTACTTGCGATCCTGACGCCTTTCCCCCTGCTGGCACTGGGTTGTTTAACCTTGTGGATTGGCCTGAACTCGGCGGCATCCTCCATGGTCCACAATCTCAACTATATTTACGCGTTCGCGATGGCGGGGATGACCGCCGGGCTGGTCGTTATCCTGGTGATGTCGGATGCCAGCACAACAAACAGCCAGGCGGTTTTTGCCATCGCCCAGGCCCGGATCAGCGAGATCGCCACCGGCGCTGTGTGCGCCATGCTGGTCAGCCAGTTGTTATGGCCGGTAACGGTCAAGGATGGCCTGCGTGTCAATGCCCGCAAGGTGATCAACAAAACGCTGGCATACCTTACGCTGGAGCTGGAGCCCGGCAGCTCCCATAAAGAACGCCACCAACACGCCGACGAGATTCTCGAAACTCTGGTGGCACTCAATGACGACTCCAGCGCTGCTACCTACGAAGGCCCGGAAGGCTCCGGCCGGAGCCGGGCGGCCAATTTGTTGTGCAACAAGGTGATGTCACTGTTGGCGGTTGCTCAGATCATGGGGCGTTTCCACCGGAACCATGGCGACCTGGTGTCACCCGCGTTCAGTGAGGTTTTGAGCCAGATGCGTCGACACTTCAGGGAAATTGCGGAAGCGGACAGCTACCAGGAAGGTTACCGGCTTGCCCATGTACTGCGGCGATCAATGCTGGAGCAGCGAGCCGGTTACACCAATGAGTCCGCCATCGTGACCCGTCTGACCAAGACCGCCCTGGAGCTGATCAATGATCTGGTGGTGGTATTGCGAGCCTATAATGCGCTGGAAAGCCGTGACCGGACATTGCTCAAGGCGCCCAAGCTCGAAACCCACCGGGATCCCTTGGTGGGACTGATCAACGGCTTTCGCACGGCCATGATATTTGTCATCGGGGCGGTGATCTGGATCCAGACGGCAAGCGCGGCGGCCTTGATGATCATGATCATGCCGGTGGTGTTTTCCGTGATGTTCGCCCGTTTCTCGCTGGCTGAGCTGACGCCCATTCTGCGTCGGGTGCTGGTTGGTGCAACGGCGGCTGTTCCCGTCGCCCTGTTCTTCGGCCTGGGCCTGTTATCCCGCGCTAGTGGCAATTTCGAACTCCTGGTTCTGGTTCTGGCCGGCCCTTATTTCTTTGGCCTGCTGGCCCTCGCCAATCGTCCAACGCTGCCTTACGGGCTGGGTTTTTGCATTCCTTTCACCATCATCACGCAGCCTAGCAACAGCATGACATTCAATGCCGAAAGCGCGGTCAACATTGCGCTGGGTCTGTTTGTGGGGATCAGTATTCTCTATTGGGTATTCAAGCTCATAACCCCGCCGGACAGCCGGTTTATGCAACGCCGCCTGCTGGCATCAACGGCCCGTGATCTGACGGCCATTGACGATCACGAACAGCCGGAAAACTGGTTCAACGGTCGTATGGGGGAACGCCTGTTACGGCTCGCCAATTATGACCAGAGCTCCGAAAGCAGCGATCGCTATATGACAGACCTGGGATTCACCGGGCTTAATCTCGGGCATGTGTCCATTCGTCTGCGCAAGCTGATTCAGGACCACCGCAGTGCCACGGTGGACAGGCTTTTGAAGGAGTGGCAGCAGACCCTGGCCAATACTTACCTGTTAACCGCCCGGGGTGCCGTTAACCCGGCTTTCCGGGAAGTGAGCGCCAGACTGCTTGAGGCGATTCACGCCAACAGCGATCCGGATCAGAAAACGGTCGTTATCGAAGGCATGTTTGAGCGGCTGGCCCTGACGTTTGAGCGAACCGCCAGAACGGTGGCTGAGGCGACAGGCCAGACGAAATTATCCTCCGCAGAACCTGAATTGCAGGGCTGAAGAGTGAAGAACGGATTCTGTAAAGGTGCGGATGAGCTAATAGGCATCTCCATCAACCGCAAGCACTTTACAGGTAGTAGTCGGTTTGTTGATGAGACTGAGCGTCGGATAGGTAGACAGGTAGAGCCCCAGGGCAGGCCGATGACTGCGAATGCGCGATGCCATCGGCCTTACATCGGGCATGAAAATAAGGGTTACTTAGTGAGCTCATCCCACTCTTTTTCTGCCTCATCTCTCTTCATACCGTACTTTTCCTGAATCTTACCAACAAAGTGATCTTTGCGGCCTCCGATTTCATCGACTTCGTCATCGGTCAGCTTGCCCCATTTTTCTCTTACTTTGCCTTTTAGCTGCTTCCAGTTACCTTCCATAATGTCATTATTCATTTCGGAACTCCTTTTTTCGAAGAGGAATTGAGTAAATAATTCCCCGAATGCTCAACGTGACATATAACGTGATTTCCGACAATGGCATAGGTCTGCGTAAACCGTGGTAAGCCGACTAAGTCATGCTTAAAGTAT
>JBBQMX010000424.1:0-2496 GCA_038329375.1 Pseudomonadales bacterium
GCTCCGGCGAATCGTGTGGCTCAATCGTTTTGATGGCCTGTTGCACCCGTTCCATGATGGCTTTGAACGAGCCTTTCACCGGCACCGACTCCAGGCCGTAACGATTGGCATGGCGCAGGGTGTCGGCGGCTTTAGCACTGCGAATCAGCGCTTTGGAGGGCACGCAGCCGGTGTTCAGGCAGTCGCCACCCATCTTGTGTTTTTCAATCAAACCCACTTTGGCTTTAACCGCCGCAGCAATATAAGCCGATACCAGGCCGGCAGAACCGCCGCCAATCACCAGCAAATTGTAGTCAAACTTTGCCGGCTTCTGCCAGCCGGCATAGACCTTGCGACGACGAAGAAAGCCCACCACAAACTTCGCAATCAGCGGGAAAAGCCCAAGCAAGGCAAACGACAGCAGCAAATCCGCAGAGACGATATCGCCAGTGGACTGAATCTGACCCAACTGGGTGCCGGCATTCACAAACACAAACGTGCCCGGCAACATGGCAATCCAGCTGACCAATGCGTAGGTCCGCAGTTTCATCCCGGTGAGGCCCATCGCCAGATTGATCAGAAAGAACGGGAAAACCGGCACAAGACGCAGGGTGGCCAGGTAGAACGCACCGTCCTTTTTAATGCCACGATCCATTTTGGCGATGGTTTCCCGATAGCGCTCCCGCAGGGTGTCACGCATGAGAAACCTTGCCACAAGAAACGCCAGAGAAGCCCCCAGCGTGGAGGCAATGGAAACCGCCGCCAGGCCATACAAGTTACCGAAAAAGGCACCGCCGGCCAGCGTCATGATGGTCGCCCCCGGCAGGGAAAGAGCTGTGACCACCACATAAATTGCGGCATAGCCGGCAACAGCTATCAGGAGATTTTGGTCAATCCATTGCGCCAGGGCACCCTGATTCGCCTGCAGGTTCTCCAGAGTCAGCAGCTTGTGCCCGTCGAAGCCGAGAAAAAAACCAACAACCACGGCGATAACCAAAATGAGTAAAAGCTTGCTACGAGTCATATCCATGCCTTTTAAGATGTATAAACCAATACGCTGTTCACGATAAGACACGATCACCGACTGGATGTTACATAGCGATTGAACTAAGATTTTTGAACATTCGTTCCAGAATACTGAAATTTTCCCTTAATCCGAAACACTATACAAACATAACGACCAAACCCAGACTGATAAGGAACGGAATCTCATGAACACCGCAGTGCATCCGGACCTCCAAGGTTCACTGATCGAAGACCTGAAAAGGGGCGATTCATCCGCCTACAAAAAGGCCGTTCGGGAATACTCCCCAGGTATGTTGGCCGTCGCACGGTTTTACCTGGATTATTCCAGTGCTGAGGAGGTTGTTCAGGATTGCTGGGTGACGGTGATCGATGCCATTCACAAATTTGAAGGCCGTTCCGGCCTGAAAACCTGGTTGCATCGAATTGTCGCCAACCGCTGCAAGAACAAGCTCCGATCCAGCAAGCGAGAAGTAGCCATTGATTTTTCCGAAAGCCTGGAACCGGAGCTCGCTAACCGATTCAATGCAACAGGCCGCTGGGACCTGCCGCCATCACTGAAGTTCCATGAGTCCGCAGATACCTTAATGGAGAATGACGCGCTCAGCGATTGCCTGGACAAACACCTGTCCGCGCTACCAGAAACCCAGCGCTCAGCCCTGATGCTGTACGAAGCCCACCAACACAAATCCGAGGACGTCTGTAACATTCTGGATGTCAGTGCCTCTAACCTTCGTATCCTTTTACACCGTGCCAGGCAGAAGATCTTTCTCATGGTGGAAACCTTCCAGGAGACGGGCGAATGTTAATGTGCAGGGATCTGGCCGGTATCGCCAGTGATTACATCGATGGCGAGCTGACCGGCCGCCGGAATCTGTCTGTGAAAATGCATCTGATGATGTGCAAGCACTGTCGCTCGTTTATCGGTAACCTTCGTGCCAGCACCGATCTTATGAAGGCGCACTCCTCCAGCAAGCCGGACGAGGCATTCATACGTCGGATTGATGAACTGGTAGCGGAAGCGCTCAAGACAAGAAAACCCCGTGATGGGGATAATAGGTGATTGTTCGAATTTCGTTCTTAAGTGCCATTGGCCATGTGCTGCGGATGCGGTTCACTAAAAGTCTTATATCCGAACTTCAAAAAGCGAGACCCCAACAATGATAAAAGTCAGCGTACTCTGCCCCAAGACTGCAGACAGCACGTTCGACATTACCTGTTACCGTGACACTCAATATGGCGCTGGTTCGTGAAAAACTCGGAGACGCGTGTAAGCGAACAGCTATCGAATCAGGCCTGGCAGGCGGCACGCCAAAGAGATCCTGGGGGATATTCCGAATTTCACCAATGTACAGCCGACGATTCAGATCAGCGAAGTCACCGAGTAAGTTAAAACGTTCTCTGCCTGCCTACCCCCGCAGCGAGCTTTGCGGCGCGTCCGGGCGTGCCATGGATGGCAGCCATTCTTAGCACCTCTTTGAGGTCCCCTCTGAA
>JBBQMX010000425.1:0-2474 GCA_038329375.1 Pseudomonadales bacterium
GTCTGGAAACCGATCTGCCGGTTAGTTTCGGTGTGTTGACGGTTGATAGCATAGAGCAGGCTATAGAGCGCTCTGGAACCAAAGCGGGCAACAAAGGTGCTGAAGCTGCGATAACAGCTCTGGAAATGGTCAGTCTACTCAAAAAGTTGGGTGAGTAATGGTCGGGTCTGACGAAACTGAATCCATGGCCGAAGGCGCCAGCCCTGCCCGCCGGCCAAAAGCAGGCGAGCGCAGGAGAGCCCGTATTTTCGCCATGCAGGGATTGTATCAACGCCATTTCAGTAAAAGTCCGATCTCTGATATCGAGGCGGAGTTCATGGTGGATAACGACATGGGTAACGTTGATACCGCCTATTTTCGCGATTTGCTCAGGGGTGTGCATCGTGAACAGGCGGACCTCGACAGAACCATTGAGCCATTCCTTGATCGACCATTGAATGAGGTTGATGCGGTGGAGCTGGCTATCGTGCGTCTCGGTGCCTATGAGCTGAAACATCGTATTGATGTGCCCTATAAGGTGGTGATCAATGAAGGTATCGAGATGGCCAAGCGTTTTGGTGGTACCGAAGGTCACAAGTTTGTGAACAGCGTCCTCGATAAGCTCAGTCGCCGTCTGCGGCTAGCTGAAACCCGCCCCCGGTAAATGAATGAATTTGAACTGATCCGCCAGGTTTTCATGCCGGTGGCTGAAGCCACGGCGAACCCGGCGGTCCGGCTGGGCCCCGGGGATGACTGTGCGATTCAGCGTTTGCCACCGGATACCGAGTTGGTCTTTTCCATTGATACCCTCGTTGAGGGTGTGCATTTTCCGCCCGCGTACTCTCCCCGCCTGCTGGGCTGGCGAAGCCTGGCAGTCGCTGCAAGTGATCTGGCTGCAATGGGAGCAGACCCGGTCTGCTTCACTCTGGGGCTTACTTTACCTTTCTCCGACGCTGTATGGCTGAAAGAATTTGCTCTTGGTCTGAGTGATGCCGCTAAACATTTTGGTTTGGCTTTGGCGGGTGGTGACACGACCCGGGGTTCTTTAACGCTCTCTCTTCAGGTTCACGGTACCGTTCCAGCCGGGCAGGCGATACTGCGCTCTGGTGCCCGCCCCGGTGATCTGATCGGGGTATCAGGGACCTTAGGGGATGCGCATGCGGCGCTGAGCTGGTTGAGCGAGTCATCACCATCCCGCCAGGTCAGGGCTTTGCTTGATCGTTATCATTACCCGGAGGCGAAACTGGCTCTTGGTCAGTTGCTTCGGGGCAGGGCTTCAGCAGCAGTCGATGTTTCCGACGGTTTACTGGCAGATCTGGGCCATATACTTGCGGCCTCCGGGGTGGGTGCTCGTCTTTTTGAAAAGAGGATTCCGCGGTCCGCAGCGCTATTGGCGCTTCACAGGGAAGAGGCCTTAACGATGGCGCTCAGCGGCGGTGATGATTATGAGTTATGTTTCACCATTGCGCCGGACTGCTGGCCCTTACTTGAGGCAGCAACCAACCTTGGCGAGCTGACTCTCATCGGCGAAATCATCACTGACTCAGGCGTATGGCTTAACGACGGATACCAGGACCGCTCTGCAATCAGCGCCGGATACGACCATTTTGGAGGCTGCGGATGAGCGGTCATCGGGATTTTGATGAGGCATACTGTTGATTTGATGAAAGCTGTAACAGCAGGATCTAATGAATTCGCTCGTCCTCTGGCAGCAGGCTTACAACATGCAAAAAGCGTCTCAGGCCGATTTCTGCCCGGTCTTTGGAAGCAAAAGGACCGCTGTCAAAGCCTTCCCGGGTAGTAAAATACCACTTGCCACCGACACAAAAGAAACGACTGCTGCGAAATGGAACCGGCCCAGCTTCACCGGTACGTGTTTCAATATTCATCCAGATCTCCTGATTCAATGCACCTTTGTTATTCAACGGGCCACCATTGAATACACATTCAGTGTCCAAACTAAATCAATTCGGTCCAAATTCAACAAATATTTACAAATATTTCCGAAATCCGACGAACGGTCATGTCCCGCCTGTATGGGAAGCCTCTTAGCGGGAGCGATTGGCTGTCTTGCGCTCGTCAGATCCAGTCGTCAAAATGCGACAACTCCTTTTCTGAACCTGTGAGGTTTTTATGAAGTTTTTGACGGTTTTGCTCGCGAGCATTGCTCTGGTTGGGTGTAGCAGTGCTATGAAGAGTGTGCGGACCTGGGACGGCGCGGCTGCAGATGCCGGTCAAGTAGCTGTGCTGGAAACGCCGGGTAGCATTAACGTCTTGCGCGTCAACGGCCGTCAGGTTGGTAACTTCCTTATGGATGACCTGGCCCTCGACTATCAGTTGCTGCCAGGCGAGAACACGGTGGTGGTTACCCATAAGACCATCTGGGCGAAGAATACCGTGGTCAGGAATGGTGAGTCCAAAGTGCATACGGTGATATCAGAACCCCAGCAGTTCGTGCTGAATGCTCGCGCCGGCGAAGTGTACCGGTTTGTTAT
>JBBQMX010000426.1:0-2471 GCA_038329375.1 Pseudomonadales bacterium
TTGCATCAGCCGGGACGGCGAGCCTTTGGCCTGGTTCTATCTCGATCTGTTCGCCCGCCAAGGCAAACGCGGCGGTGCCTGGATGGCTGATTGCCGTGTGCGCTGGCGCAACCTCAAAGGCCATCTGCAATTGCCGGTAGCTTTCCTGACCTGTAACTTCACAACGCCGGTCGGCGACAAGCCCTCCTTGCTGACCCATGATGAGGTCACCACCATGTTCCATGAGTTTGGTCACGGCTTGCATCATATGTTGACCCAGGTGGACGTTGCGGATGTTTCCGGTATCAAAGGCGTGGCTTGGGACGCGGTCGAATTGCCCAGTCAATTCCTCGAAAACTGGTGTTGGAACCCGGAATCACTGAACCTGATTGCAAAGCATCATGAAACGGGTGAGCCACTTCCCCAGGATCTGCTGGAGAAGTTGCTAGCGGCCAAGAATTTCCAGGCTGGCATGCAGATGGTGCGGCAACTGGAATTCTCGCTGTTTGATTTCCGCTTGCACGCGGAGTTCACGGACACGGCGCCGACCAATCCACTGGAGATGCATCACAAGGTTCGAGAGGGCATTGCCGTGGTGCAGTCACCGGAGTTTAACCGCTTCCCTAACAGCTTCTCTCATATCTTTGCCGGCGGTTACGCTGCAGGCTATTACAGTTATAAATGGGCGGAAGTGTTGGCGGCGGATGCCTTCTCGCTGTTTGAAGAGCGTGGCATTTTTGATCCTGAAACTGGCAGAGCATTCCTGGAAAACATTCTGGAGAAAGGCGGTTCCCAGGAGCCTATGGAGCTGTTCAAGGCCTTCCGGGGCCGGGAGCCTGAAGTAGATGCGCTGTTGCGTCAGACGGGTATTACCCAGGAACCAGCTGCAGCCTGAATCGGCTTATGGTGAGCGCTATACGCTCCGGCGCTCACAATTTTTTGGAGATCGATTTATGGCCAGTCCCAAGCGTTTTATTGCCGGTGCAGTTTGCCCCCGCTGCGCAGAGATGGACAAGATCATGATGTTCACCACCGACGAAGGTCAGTTCAGGGAGTGCGTTGCTTGCGGTTTTTCTGACGAGCAGGCAGAGCTGGAGGAAACTGCCGAGATTCAGACCCGGGTCAACAAGCGTAAAAACGTGGACGATCACACCGTCAAACAGGTGGTGTTTTTCAGGGCCGGGTCAGATGATGAGGATGACGAAGACCCAACCGGGCACTAGTGAAGACAGCATCGGCGGCGTGGGATCACCTTACTTGCTCTGGTTATCCAGCCAGGCAAATCGGGGCACATGCTCTCCTGCAACCTCGACGGTCTCGGTGAACATAGTGAGGGGGCGAACCCACAGGCTCAAATCTCCGTACAGGCAGCGATAGACCACCATCTGTTCTTCCGTTTCACTGTGGCGTGCGACACCCAGAACCTCGTAGTGCTGCCCTTTATAGTGCTGATAGCGCCCTGGTTTAATAGTTGTGGCCATCCCTTCTCCCCTTTCTGATGAGTCTGTGCGGGTTTAGCGGTTAAAGAGGCGGTATTAAAGCCCGCGAATATCCTCATGTAACGGTGCCAGTAGAGCAAGTAGCCGGTTTTGCGGGCCAGTGGTTATGCCGTTCTGCTCCATGGCGAGTATCAGGTTCTCTGTCAGTGCGTTGAACTGAGTTTCGGTGACATCCATTGCGGAATGGGATTCGCGCATCTCCCGTCCGGTATATTGGCACGGTCCGCCGCTCAGTTCACAGATCTGGTCGGACAACTGCTGGTGAAAATGAGCTACATCCATACCCTTGAATTGAAAGGCAATTCGCTTGTCTTCCACGATCAGGTAAAGCAAATCTTCGACGATGGCCTCAATACCTTGCCGTTCTCCCAGTGCCTGGTACAGGTTTTCTTTCCGCTCAGCGGTTTGAAGATACTGACAGGCTGTTAAGCCTGCGAGAAGCAACAACAACAAGGTTGAATAAAAGGCTTTCACAAAACGATCGTGGTTCATTAAAAGCTCCCTTGCAACGCCAGATACGCGCCCTGCTGATTTTTCAGCCCGGCAATATCACCGAGGTTTATCCAGGCTGCGGTAACTGCAAGGCGGCGATCCGGCACCCAGGCTACGAACAGGTCCCACCAGTCATCTTCCTTCGCAAAGTCCAGATTATCCGGTTTTTGTCGGTACTCCACGCCGATCAACCAGCGACGGTCAACGAAGACCCCCAGACTGGATTCAAACTGGGCTTCATAGCGATTGCCCTGATCGCCTCCAAAACCAAGCAGCCCGCCCTGGTTGGCCCTTGTTCCACGAACGGTTATGTTTGCCAGCAGGTTGCGGTCCATTAAAGCCGCAAAAAACAGTTTGCTGCCCGAGAGGTAAACGTCGGTTCCGGAGTCATCCCGGGCACCAACGGCGTCTGGTATGGTGAACGTCCGGTTGCGTTTGTGTTGTAGTCCGGCGGACCACTGGCCGTATCGGTGGTAAAGCACATCACCCCAAAGCCGGGCT
>JBBQMX010000427.1:0-2454 GCA_038329375.1 Pseudomonadales bacterium
ACAGCGGTGTGCAAGAGTATGACGCCAAAGCTAAAGCTTTAGATCGGTCATGCTCTTCCTGAGCCCCATATGTCTTGGCCATCCAGTTTATGGCATAACCCAGAGCGAAAACGCCCACCAGAATGGCGAGATAGGTCAGCAAGCTCAATTGAAAAGCACTGATTTCTGTCAGCTTGATCAACCGTTCGTTGCCCACCGTCCAACCAAAATGAGCCGTCGAGATATAGGCACAAATCGGCCCTATCAGTGCCAGGATCAACACATAGGTTACATACAGCCGGCGAGGAGCTGAACGTTCTTTACTGATTGCGTCCCACTCTTTATCGGGATGGGTAAACAAACCAAAAGCATGCCCCAGAAGCATTGCTGTTCTCCTCTTTGTTATTGCAATAATTTACGCTTCAGAGCCATCCCCGGATCAGACGAGCTAAATTCGAGGCCGCTCATAGCCGGGCAGTCTGCATGAACCGCGTCTCAGATCCCAACAGATTCCCAGTGGCCTGACCGAACACTTCAAGAAATGAGTATAACCGGTTTCTGTAACAATGTTTGCCCGTCTGCCCATTGAAACCCTCGACCCAACCCTCCATTGAATAACGACAGAATTCACTTTCAGGATACTCATGCTTACCAACATACCATTTTCATTGCTCGAACTCGCCTCGTTGCGAGAGGGCGATTCAGTCACTGCCACGCTGGAAAATACCGTCGCGTATGCCCGGCACGGAGAGGCGCTTGGATTCAATCGATTTTGGCTGGCAGAACATCACAACATGGAAGGCATCACCAGCTCGGCGACGTCGATCCTGATCGGACATATTGCAGGTGCGACCAAGTCACTTCGGGTAGGCTCCGGTGGCGTGATGCTGCCCAATCACCCACCGTTGGTGATTGCAGAACAGTTTGGTACTCTGGCAAGCCTTTATCCGGATCGCATTGACCTCGGGCTCGGTCGTGCCCCGGGTACCGATCCCGTCACCAGCAGGGCTCTGCGTCGGGAAGGGCTCGGGGCGGAGCAGTTCCCCCAGGATGTTGGCGTTTTGCAATCCCTGCTTGCGCCCTTGCGGCCCGGCCAGCAGCTCAAAGCCATTCCCGGTGCAGGCACCCGGGTGCCAATATGGTTGTTGGGTTCCAGTCTATATAGTGCCCAGCTGGCAGCCATTAAAGGATTGCCTTACGCCTTTGCAGGACACTTTGCGCCCCGCCTGTATCGCGAAGCCATTCAAGTGTATCGAGACAATTTCGAACCTTCGGAGAGCCTGGCGAAGCCCTACGCCATGCTGTGTGTGCCGGCCGTAGCAGCTGACACCAATGAAGAAGCCGCATTACTGGCTACCACCAGCTACCAGCGCATCCTGGCACTGTTCCGGGGCCAGCCACTGTGGCTGAAACCACCGGTAGAAACCATGGACGGGCTCTGGAACCGAGATGAAGAAGCCGGTGTTCGGGGCTTCCTTGGCCTGCAAATCAAGGGCGACCGCGCAGCCGTCAAAAACCAGCTGGAAGACCTGCTTGCCACCGTAGAGGTCGATGAACTGATGTTTACCGTGGACCTGTACGACCCGGCGAAGCGGCGCCACGCACTGGATATTCTGGCCTCGGTTAAAATGGACTGATTCGCGGCGCGGCGCTCCCCCTGGTTGCAGGGAAGTCAGGTTTTTCGGGGGTCCGTTTCCGCGACCATAGGTTGTTGCAGGTTATGGTTCCGGAATGACAACAAACTCTCGACGCCCTCAAAATCGACAAGAGTCCGGAAATCCAGCCAGTCAATCAGGCTGAACAGAGAGATTGACGGATAATGCCATTCTGTAAATTCGCCCGCATCCACCATGGCTGACAACGTACGCATGGTCGTCATGATACGTTCACGCTGGATGTTGTAAAACATCGCATCCTGCTCGATGTCGAGGCCGGATCGTTTCGACAACAGCATCGTGACACAGGAATCGTTAGCCGCATCAATTAACGTTAGCTGGTTTTCCTGGTCCCAGCTCAGAGCTGCGATGCCCAGCTTCGACCCAAGGTAGCGGGCAATAACCCGGGAGTCATAAATTTCCTGACCGTCATCATCCAGCATCGGAATTTTGAGCGCAGGGTTGTTTTTACGCAACTGGTCCCGTCCCTCCCCGTATATATCCAGGTTCACAAATTCATAAAGACGATCCGCCAGCAGCAGCCGGGTGCGTCGGACATAAGGGGATGTTGTCGATCCAAGCAGCTTCATGGAGCCTCCGGTTTATCGTGTTATTGTATAAGTGTCTTTAGCCAACTTCGTAGCGTCAGATCGGCCAACAGGCAGTCCCGACAATATGGCACGGAGCGGCCGCTCATGAATAGTGAACAATCAGGTCTTACAATAACCAAAGCAAAAGGATCAGGACAATGAACATGATACAACGACTCGCGCTTACCGCGGCGACCTCTCTCGTTTTCACTACTGCAGCCTTTGCCGAG
>JBBQMX010000428.1:0-2434 GCA_038329375.1 Pseudomonadales bacterium
AGCAAACCGTCGAAGAGGATGATGTCTTTCCGGTTCGGGGCGGGGCCAAACCGATAACCCAGGGTGCCGAACCTGGCAGCAGCAGCGACACAGGCCAGGCGCTGCCGGCACCCGGCGAAACCCGTGAGCTGGGCTGGGATGACGTTTCGACAGTCGACATCGTAGGGCTTGAAGTCGGTTATAGACTGATCCCGTTGGTGGATAAGTCCCAGGGTGGTCAACTGCTGACTCGTATCAAGGGAGTGCGGAAAAAACTGTCTCAGGACCTTGGCTTTCTGATGCCCTCTGTCCATATTCGCGACAACCTGGACCTGATGCCAAATGTGTACCGCATCACCCTGATGGGCGTCACCATTGCAGAAGCTGAGATACATCCGGACCGGGAACTGGCGATTGATCCGGGCCAGGTGTTTGGCAAGATTGACGGTATTGCGGGCAAAGACCCGGCTTTCGGACTGGATGCGAGCTGGATTGAGCCGGACAAAAAAGATCAGGCCCAGACCCTGGGCTACACCGTGGTGGACGCCAGCACCGTAGTAGCGACCCATCTGAATCAGCTCCTGCAAAAGCACGCCCATGAACTTCTGGGGCATGAAGAAACCCAGAAATGGCTGGATCAGCTTGAAAAACTGTCGCCCAAGCTGGCTGAAGAGCTGGTGCCTACCACCCTGTCCATCAGTGTGCTGCTGAAGGTGTTACAGAGCCTGCTGAGGGAAGAAGTCCCGATCCGTGATATGCGCTCCATTGCGGAGGCTATCGTCAATGTTCATCCCAAGAGTCAGGATGCCAAAGTGCTCACCGCAGCAGCTCGTCAGGCGTTGCGCCGGATGATTATCCAGAGTATCTGCGGTAATGAATCCGAAATCCCGGTAATTACTCTCGATCCGGAGTTGGAACAGTTATTGCTCAAGTCCATGCAACAGAGTCAACAATCCGGCGGTCATGACGACATCGGGCTGGTATTGGAGCCAGGCATGGTAGAGAAGCTACAGAAATCACTTCAAGACACCGTACAACGGCAGGAAATGCTCGGCAAGCCCGCTATTTTGCTGGTGTCAGCGCCGCTCAGACCGGTACTGGCGAGATTTGCCAGCTTTGGTATCGAGCGTTTGCACGTGCTCTCTTACCAGGAAGTGCCGGATAACAAACAAATTACGATTGTGGCGTCAGTCGGTCAGTAAGTGCCGAGCGCTTCGAGCAGGGGCGGCAGTGAATCACCGCTACCGGGAGGATGAGACAGAATGAAAGTAAAACGATTCTTTGCGCCATCGATGGCTGAAGCTCTCAAACGGGTCCGTGAAGATATGGGCGCGGATGCGGTCATCCTGTCAAACCGACGCGTAGACGGGGGTGTCGAAATTGTGACGGCCCTCGACTATGACGAAAATATGGCGCGCCAGCGTCTCGGCGACCTCGCTATCGAAGCCACCAATGGTTCCCGTCTGGCGGAAATACAGGCGGATCAGCACCGTCGCCTGGAAGACGAGTTGGGCCGCTCAAGAGATCGTATCCGCGACGTGCGTGAACAACGGGCAGCGCAAGGCCAGCGCTATCAAGAGCCTGCCAGCCCGGTTGGCCTGCCTCCAATTCCGGCCGCAGACGCCTTCCCGAATAGTGCATTAGCAGAAATGCGCGCGGAAATTACCTCATTGCGTGACCTGGTTACCACCCGGAGCCCCGGGGCACCGGTTGCCCAGTCCGCTGACGCATCACAGCAGCGGCTGGCCGAGCGCCTGGAAGAGTTTGGCCTGACCCGGACGCTGGCATCGGCGTTGTCAAAAAGCCATGGTAAAAGCCGTCTGGACGAGGGTTGGAAGCAGTCCCTTAAAACCCTGGCGGCCGGTGTCAAGACTACCAAAACCGAATGGTTAGAGCAGGGCGGAGTTTTTGCTCTGGTTGGCCCGACCGGTTCAGGTAAAACCACCACCATCGGAAAGATGGCAGCCCGTTATGTGTTGCGCCACGGAGCCGACTCGCTGGCACTGGTGACAACGGATCGTTATCGGGTTGCTGCCCACGAGCAATTGTTTGTCTTCGGCCGCATTCTGAACGTTCCGGTGCGTGTAGTGGATGAAAGTCACTCGCTGGATGCTATTCTTGAAGAATTATCAGACCGGCATCTGGTGCTGATCGATACTGCAGGCCTTACCCAGTCCGATCGCGGTTATCAGGAGCAACTCCTGGAGCTGGCCCAGAGTCGTCATGGCATCAAGTCGCACCTGGTTGTATCGGCGACCAGCCAAGCGCGCATTATGAAATCCATGTGGCATTGCTATAAGATGGCAAAGCTCGCAGGCTGCGTTATTACCAAAATTGATGAAGCGCTGACCCTGGGTGAAGCTCTCGGATTTGTTATGGAGACGAGTCTGCCGCTGGCTTATTATACTGACGGTCAGAAGATCCCTCAGGATCTGCATCACGCAGAGGCGATTCC
>JBBQMX010000429.1:0-2426 GCA_038329375.1 Pseudomonadales bacterium
GTTGCGCTGCCACTGACGGCAACTGCAGAGCTCTCGGATGACAAGGTCAAAATCGGGGTGCTCAGTGACATGTCCGGCGTTTACAAATCGCTGGAAGGCCCGGGCGCTGTGATCGCGGCTGAGATGGCCGTTGAAGATTTCGGCGGCAAGGTCCTGGACAAACCCATCGAGATTGTTTCTGCGGATCACCAGAACAAGCCCGACATAGGTGCCAGTACCGCCCGTGAATGGATCGATGCCGAAGAAGTAGACATGATCACCGCGCTGGATAACTCCTCCGTCGCGCTATCGGTTCAAGGCCTGGCCGCTGACAAGAAAATCATCACCATGAATACCGGCGCTGGCACCACCGCGCTCACTGAGGAGCAGTGCAGCCCTTACGGCATTCACTATGTTTATGACACCCATGCGCTGCCGGTAGGTACCGCTACCGCGATGGTCAAAAACGGTGGCAAGAAATGGTACTTCATCACCGCGGACTACGCCTTCGGCCACTCGCTACGCGATAACACCGGTGCGGTAGTGAAGAGTCTGGGAGGCGAAGTGGTAGGCAATGTCAACGCGCCACTGAGCACCAACGACTTCTCATCCTACCTGTTGCAGGCACAGTCTTCAGGTGCTGACGTTATCGGCCTGGCGAACGCCGGTCAGGATACAGTCAATGCCATCAAGCAGGCCAACCAGTTCCGTATCGTGCAGAGTGGCCAGAAGCTTGCAGGCATGCTGGTGTTCCTGACTGACGTCCACAGCATGGGACTGGAAATCGCCCAGGGCCTGCAGTTCACTACCGCATTTGTCTGGAATCAGGACGACGAAGCCCTGGCATGGTCCAACCGCTTTAACGAGCGCCACGGCGCTATGCCCACCATGGTTCAGGCCGGTGTGTACTCGGCGGTTACCCATTATCTGGAAGCGGTCAAAGCGGTGGGGTCTGACAACTCCGATGCAGTCCGCAAAAAGTTGGGTGAGATGGAGCTGAACGACTTTTTCGTCAAGAACGGCAAGATTGCAGCCAACGGGTCGATGTTGCACGACATGTACCTGGTGGAAGTCAAGAAGCCAGAGGAGTCCGAAGGCGAGTGGGACTTGTTGCGTGTAGTCTCCAAGATCCCGGCTGCTACCGCGTTCATCTCGATGGATGAAACCGTCTGCCCACTGGTCAACAAATCCTGATCAGCCGGACAACCGGTTTCTAAAACGCAACCCGCTGGCTGTACGACCACCGTACGCCAGCGTTTTCAACGCCTGTAGGGAGTAAACCACGTGTCTATTCAGGTCATCATGGCGCAAGCATTGCTGGGCCTCAACGTGGGGGTTTTCTACGCCATGCTGAGCCTTGGTCTGGCGGTGATCTTCGGGCTGCTTAACATTATCAATTTTGCCCACGGCGCGATGTACATGCTGGGCGCCTTCATAGCCCTGATCGGCTACTCCTTTATGGATCAGTGGTTCGGCATTTCGATTCAGATCGGTTTCTGGCCCTCGTTGATCATTGTTCCCTTGCTGGTCGGCGGCCTCGGCGTCCTGATCGAACGCACCATGCTCAAGCGGCTCTATGATCTCGACCATATTTACGGCCTGCTGCTCACGTTCGGTATTACCCTGATTCTACAGGGTCTGTTTTCCAACTATTTCAACGTCTCCGGCACGCCCTACCCGGGTCAGCCGGATATACTCAGCGGGGTGGTGAACCTCGGGTTTATGTACTTCCCCACCTACCGCCTCTTCGCCATTGTGTTCTCCCTGGTGGTGTGCTTTGCCACCTGGTATGTCATCGAGCACACCAAACTCGGTTCCAGGCTGCGGGCCGGGGTGGAGAATCCACAACTGACGCAGACTTTCGGGCTGAACGTTCCGCTAATGGTCACCCTGACCTTTGGTTTTGGCGCTGCCCTGGCAGGTCTGGCCGGCGTGCTCGCCGCACCCATCTACTCGGTCAGCCCACTGATGGGCGCAGACCTGATCATCGTGGTGTTTGCAGTGGTGGTCATCGGCGGCATGGGCTCGATCATGGGCGCCATCCTCTCGGGTCTCGCACTGGGGCTGATCGAAGGTTTGACCAAGGTGTTTTATCCTCCCGCCGCCAGCACAGTCATTTTCTTCCTGATGGTGCTGGTGTTGCTGTTCCGTCCCGCCGGCCTGTTCGGCAAGGAGAAGTGACCCAGCCATGATGAACCGCATACTGTTTGTTCTGATGCTCATCGCAGGTCTGACCGCTCCGTTCTTCGCCTACCCGGTGTTTGTGATGGACCTGCTGTGCTTTGCACTATTCGCCTGCGCCTTCAACCTGTTGCTGGGTTACGTGGGTTTGCTGTCCTTTGGCCATGCGGCGTTTTTCGGCGGTGCTGCCTACATCTCCGGCTATGCCATCAAGGCCTGGGGATTTTCGCCGATCTTCGGTATCCTCACGGGCACTGCCTTTGCCT
>JBBQMX010000430.1:0-2415 GCA_038329375.1 Pseudomonadales bacterium
CACTGATTGATGCTGGCGTCGCTCATATTTTCGCGGCGACCAAGGACCCCAACCCGGCGGTGTCAGGCCGCGGCCTCCAGCAACTGCGGGATGCTGGCGTTCGTGTTACAGAGGGGTTGCTGGCGGAGGAATCTGCGAAGCTCAACCCGGGCTTTATGAAGCGCATGAACACCGGTCGTCCTTATGTCCGTGTCAAAGTGGCGGCCAGCCTGGATGGCCGCACGGCAATGGCGTCCGGGGAAAGTCAGTGGATTACCGGGCCCGACTCCAGGCGTGATGTTCAGCGTTTGCGCGCCATGAGCGATGCCATCCTGACCGGGGTCGGCACTGTCCTCATCGACGACCCGTCTTTGAAGGTGCGTCGTGGCGAACTGGGCGATATTGGTCTGGCGACGGAGCCGGCACGTCAACCTCTCAGAGTGATCGCAGATCGCGATGCCCGCACCCCTCCGGGCGCCAAGATTCTGCAGGGCGGGAACGTGCAGATTTTCTGTTCTTCGGAGGCGTTGAGCACCGCCCCAGCCCAGGATCTTGCGGCTCTCGGCGTGGGTATTACCGGCGTAGGCTGGCAGAGTGACGGGGTTGACTTGAGTCAACTGCTGGATGCACTTGGAGACATTGGCATAAACGAATTACTGGTGGAGGCGGGCCCCCGATTGGCTGGCGCCTTTGTGTCCGGTCGGCTGGTGGATGAGCTGTGGCTTTATCAGGCCCCGTTGTTTTTAGGCAGCGAAGGTCGTCCGACGGTGGCGCTACCACTGGAAAAAATGGCTGACAAAGTACAATGGACGGTAACGGATCGTCGCCAGATCGGGGATGATCAGCGCTGGATTCTGGCGCTGCAATAGGTTCTCTGAGCTTGCCCTGGCGGCGGGATTGTCGGTCACGAATTTTAATGCATGATCTTTTCGCGGATAACGAACGGGTCGAAAGGGTATAAAGCCTTATGGCACTGAATAGCATCGAAGATATGGTTGAAGATATCCGTCAGGGTAAGATGGTCATTCTGATGGATGACGAAGATCGCGAAAACGAAGGTGACCTTGTGATGGCCGCCGAATTCTGCACTCCGGAGGCGATCAACTTCATGGCGCGTTTCGGGCGGGGGCTGATCTGCATGCCGATGACCCGTGAACGCTGCGAGCAGCTGGACCTGCCGTTGATGGTGCATCGCAATGCGTCTGGATTTGGCACTAAATTCACCCTGTCTATCGAGGCAACGGTGGGTGTTACCACGGGTATTTCGGCCGCAGACCGGTCTCGCACGGTACAGGCAGCGGTAGCCAAGGCAGCCCGGCCAGAAGATCTGGTTCAGCCCGGCCATATTTTCCCGCTGATGGCTGATCCAGGCGGCGTGCTCAGTCGGGCCGGGCATACGGAGGCCTCCTGTGACCTGGCGGCGCTGGCGGGTAGTGAACCCGCCGGTGTGATCTGCGAAATCATGAATGTCGACGGCTCCATGGCGCGTCGTGAAGATCTCGAGGCGTTTGCCCAGCTTCATGATCTGAAAATAGGGACCATCGCCGATCTGATCCAGTATCGCACGCTGAATGAGCGCACCGTCGAGTGCGTCGAGCAGTATGACCTGGATACCGAGTACGGGGTGTTCAGCCTGCGTACCTACCGGGACAGCATTCAGGGTGCGACGCACCTGGCCATGGTCATGGGCGAAATCGAGCCAGATGAGCCGGCGCTGGTGCGTGTCCATATTACCGATACGCTCCGTGATTTGCTGGGTGCCCGCAGGCAGGGTTCAGGCAGTTGGCCCTTGCATCATGCTCTCAGAAAGGTTGGGGAGGAGGGCAGCGGCGTAGTCGTGCTGTTGAACAGTGCAGCTGACAGCCATAACCTTGAGGACCGCATTCATGAGTTCTTCGATGCCGCCCGGGGTTCGGCTGGCAAAGGCAGCTCCGGTGTCTATTTTACCATTGGTACCGGGTCGCAAATTCTGCGGGATATCGGTGTCGGCAAGATGCGGCTGTTAAGCAAGCCTATCAAATTTTCGGCCATTTCCGGTTTCGATCTTGAGGTTGTCGAATACCTCCCCTACAACCCAAACTGAATGAATCTGGCCTGCGCTATGCAGGCCCGGACAGGAGCTCATAATGGCAGATATCAAAGTAATTGAAGGCGATTTCACCCAGTGTTCGGGGCGGTATGCGCTGGTTGTTGGCAGGTTTAACGGGTTTGTTGTTGAAAGTCTGGTCTCCGGTGCCGTCGACACACTGCGGCGCCATGGTATTGCGGATGGTGATATCGCAATTATCCGGGTTCCCGGAGCTTATGAGATGCCGCTTGCGGTCAAGCGTGTTGCAGAAACCGGTCATTACGACGCGATTATTGCGCTGGGCGCTGTGATTCGTGGCGGCACCCCCCATTTCGAATATGTTGCCGGTGAAGCGGCTAGCGGCATTG
>JBBQMX010000431.1:0-2403 GCA_038329375.1 Pseudomonadales bacterium
GGGAAATTCCTTGTTCGCAAAAAGCATAAAACCGCCGGTAGAAATATTGCCGATATAGCCTATATCGGTGTTGCTTGCCAGGTCGTGAACCTTGGCAAGGGCCACAAACACTGTTCGCGGAGAGCGTTTAACGTTAGGCAAAATTATTGTTCTAGTCGCTGCAGTTGAGTTGCACGGATGATAACGAACCTGGCTATATCTGCCAAGGTTTTTGTTAGATAGGCAGAGAGTTTACTGTCGGGAGGCTAATGATTATTTTTTGATTGCTAGCAGCGCCTTGCGGGATGTCTGGTTGAGCCGTGTGCCGGCCAGGCAGGAGATCAGTGTCAAGGTAATCACCATGCCGACCCAGAAGCCTTCGACCCCCAGCGGCGCGCCCCAGAACTCTGTTAGCGCAAGAGAGTAGGACAAAGGAAACCCGATAATCCAGTAGCCCGTGAAGGCGAGGATGACGGTGATGCGGGTGTCTTTATAGCCGCGCAGCGCACCATTGGCACCGACATTTATGGCGTCAAATACCCGAAACGCTGCCGCATAAATCAATAAATGAGAGGCCAGTTCCTGCACCGCCGGATCCGGTGAAAACAGCGCGGCTATCTGATCGCGGAAAATGACAATAAAAGCGGCCTGAATCAGGGCGATACAGGCCGTTAACCCGAGACCGGTAAAGCATATACGTCGAGCGATGGTCGGATTTTGGCGACCCATTTCATGAGCACATAGGACGGAAATTGCCTGAGAAATTCCCATCGGAATCATAAACATGGCCCAGTCAAAGGAAATAGCCACGGAATGGCCGCCGACCACCACCGCACCCATGTGGGCAATCAACAAGGGAATCAGCATAAAAAAGCCACCCTCGGACAGGATGGCGCCGCCGACAGGCAGGCCAATACGTAGGGTTTCCTTGATCATATCCAGGTCGATGCGCCCGCTGGGTATCAGCAGACGATAGTTGCGCAGGGCGTTGGCGTAGCGGGCGTACCAGGCTTCTCCAGCGACAATAAACAGACAGACTATAAGAGAGGCCCAGCCGCAACCAGCACCGCCGAGCGCGGGTAAGCCCCATTTCCCCAGCACCAGCGCATAATCCAGGGGAATGTTGGCCAGGAAGCCGATCAGGTTGAAGGTCATGGCTGGGCGTGCCTGCCCCATGCCTTCAAATGTTGTCCTGAGTGCCATCATAAAGGGCAGTAAGAAAGCCGTGCCGAGCATTGGTAAAAGGTAGCGAACGGTGACGTTCGCGACATGTTCGTTTATATCGAGTCGAGGCAGGGCTAGCATGCCCACGCTGACAAGCGCTGTGCACAGTAAACCCAGAGGTAGACACAGCCACAGGCAGTTTTGCAATTGTCGCCGCAATGCCCTGAAATTTCCGGCGCCGTAAAGTTGGCCGATGATGGGTCCGTTGCCCAGTACAATGCCCACCACCAGCATGATGGCGAGGTTGAAGATGGTGCCGCCCAGGGCGACGCCGGCCAGGTCATCTGTGCTGGTTCGTCCCGCAATGATAATGTCGGTAATGGTCATCCCGACAATGGCCATCTGGCCCACGGTAATAGGCAGCGCCAGGCGCACGAGACGCCGGATATCCTGAGCGAGGACGTGCCGCTGCAGCAAAGGTGTTGGCAAGGTGATATTTTCGCGGTCGGTGGAAAGACGCTGTATTTTCAATTATTTTAATGACGGCCACTAGGCGAATCTGCAACTTTAGCGAGGCATTTTGATGGAAGAGGCATGGGTGTCAATGTTAATACTGGTCCTGGAGCTTTTTGCGGTACTGGTCCTGGCGTTGTTTGTCGCCGGTTTGATCGCATTGGTGTGGATGTATATTGTTGATGTTCGCCAGAAGCAGCATGCCATTCGCCGAAATTACCCGGTGATCGGCAGGTTTCGATATATTTTTGAACGCTTGGGGCAATTTTTTCGGCAATATTTTTTCGCTCAGGATCAGGAGGAAATGCCGTTTAATCGCGCGCAACGCTCCTGGGTCTATCGCGCGGCCAAAAATATTGACGGCACGCTGGCCTTCGGCTCCACAAAAAACACCTGTCAGCCGGGCACCGTGCTGTTTGCCTCACACCCTTTCCCCACCCTGGAAGAAGATTGTGTCGAACCCGGTGAATTTGTCATTGGACCTCATTGTCGGCAGCCGTACCGCAGCCGATCCTTTTTCAATATATCGGCGATGAGCTTCGGTGCAATTTCTCGCCCCGCAGTGATAGCCCTGTCAAACGGTGCGGCGAGGGCGGGTTGCTGGCTGAATACCGGCGAAGGTGGGCTTTCCAGTTACCATCTGGAAGGTGGCTGTGACATCGTTTTTCAGATTGGCACAGCAAAATTCGGGGTGCGCAACGAAGCCGGTTTGTTGGACGACACCAAATTGCTCGGGGTGGCGGCGAT
>JBBQMX010000432.1:0-2380 GCA_038329375.1 Pseudomonadales bacterium
GCGAATCGTTTTTTCCCTTTCTCTCACCGCAATTTTTATCATGGTGTTTGCGTGGCTGGTCGGACGACTGCAGACTGAGTTAACGCGATTAGCAACCACCGACCCCCTGACGGGGTGCCTGAACCGGTCCCAGCTCGCCGACATCCTGAACAGCCAGATTCAAATGCGTGAACGCTACGAGCGAGTATCCAGCCTGATTCTTATTGACCTGGACCACTTCAAAAAGGTCAATGACCGCTGGGGCCACGTGGCGGGTGATCGGGTTTTGCAGGAAGCAGCCACTCGCCTGAAGCGTCGTCTCCGGGATAGTGACCAGCTGTTTCGCATCGGCGGCGAAGAATTCATGGTTGTACTGCCGGAAACCCGCCAGAAAGACGCCGAAACCTTGGCCCACCAACTGTTAACCACCATCAGCGCTGGTCCGTTTCAGGAGAATATCCAGGTCACAGCAAGTGCCGGTATAACCGAAGTCATCAAGGGCGAAACCTGGTCCACATGGCTAAACCGAGCCGACGAGGCACTTTATACAGCCAAGTCCCGGGGCCGTAACCGGCTAGTCACGGTTCGGGGGAGCCTCGACGACGCCGCCTTTGACGATACAGCCGGGGCTGCGTGAGCCAGGTTTAAAGGGTTTTGCGAAAATCTCTGTACGCCCGGTACACATCTCCCGGGCATTCAAAATGTGGATAATGCCCAACACCTCTGAGGCTGACCACGTCGGCTGACGGTATCAGCTCACGGTAACGCATTGCCATGGCGACGCCAGAGACAGGGTCAGCCGTGCCGGAAATCAGTCGCTTGGGCTGCCGGGCTGTTTGCAAAGCGCCAACCCATCGGTTCCTGTGACAACGCCGCTCTTCCATATAACGGATCAACCGATGCAGAATGCCGCGGCCGTTGTTATAGGTGAGCAGATGCCAGAACTGTTCCAGCTCAGCCCTTGTTGGCTGACGGTCAGGCGCAAATAACCGGGAAAAATGGCGATCAAAGGTCGCACGGCTGAAACCACGGCTGACCAGTCCTCCGAGTGGACTACAGAGGAGTTTCTGGATCAGTAAAGGTCGATGGACCTCCGGAAAAAGCGCACTATTAAGTAAGCACACACTCTCGATGGAGAACCGCAGCGAACCTTCCTGCTCGCGGGCCAGCAATTCCTGCACTACGCTGCAACCATAATCGTGGGCCAGCAGATGGACCCGTTTGATTCTCAACCCCTCGATCCAACCCTGCTGAAGGTCTGCCTGATCATCGATGCTATAGTTGTAGTTGACGGGTTTGTCGGAGAACCCGAACCCGAGCATGTCGATCACCAGCACCTGATAATGACGGGCCAGTAGCGGCCACAGCCTGTTCCAGTCCCAACTGGCGGTAGGAAATCCGTGCAACAGAACCAACACTTCGCCCTGGCCGGCCATGCGGCTGAAAATAGCGTGGCCGTCATAGCTGAACCACTTGCCCTCTTGCTGCCATTGCGACATTGAAGAGGACAAGCCCGCGCCAGCGCTGTCTGCTCCATGGGGTATAACCTGCTCCATCGCTTTTCCTTAAGGCATGTTGATAACGGAAACTGTAAAACAAACCCATGCAGTAAACCAGAACCGGGCATTCGGACAGTACGACATGTATCACTGAGCGACCCTTTGGTCTTTTTGAACCACCGATTCGTATCACAATCGTAGTGAAACGACTCGTTTTGCCTTAACCTTCATTTTTGAACCACTACATAACCGATATTCAGCGGAACGCGATATGACCGATAAGCTCACCGACCTTACCAGCCATTACCAGGGGATCATTTCCGGTCTCGGTGAAGACCCAGGCCGAGAGGGCCTGCAGGACACGCCGAAACGAGCAGCAAAAGCCATGCAGTTCCTGACCAAAGGCTACCAACAGGACCTTGGTGAAATGGTCAACGGCGCCGTCTTCGAATCCGCTATGGATGAAATGGTGGTAGTGCAGGACATCGAGCTCTACAGTCTTTGTGAGCATCACCTGTTGCCATTTATAGGTAAATGCCATATCGCCTACATTCCCCGTGGCCGGGTGCTTGGCCTCTCAAAATTTGCCCGTGTAGTGGACATGTACGCCCGCCGGTTGCAGATCCAGGAGAATCTGACCCGGCAGATTGCCGAAGCCATCGAGCATGTTACCGAGGCCAAAGGCGTTGCGGTGGTTATCGAAGCCCAGCATATGTGCATGATGATGCGGGGTGTCGAGAAGCAGAATTCGGTGATGAAAACTTCAATGATGCTGGGCTCCTTCCGCCAGTCCCAGGCCACCCGTTCTGAATTCCTGAACCTAATTCAGCGGCGTTAGGAGACTCCATGGCAACACCCTCACTCAGTGGCCAGGCAACGGTCCGGATCAAGGATCTGCTATT
>JBBQMX010000433.1:0-2368 GCA_038329375.1 Pseudomonadales bacterium
GTGAGGCAGACGTAAGAGACGCCAATCCCGATATGCGCGCGCTCAAAGCCTTGGGCAACCTGGGCTTGATCATCACCGCGCCAGGCCAAGACTGCGACTTTGTCAGCCGCTATTTTGCGCCGGGCATGGGCTTTGATGAAGACCCGGTAACCGGTTCCATCCACAGCGTACTCGTCCCCTACTGGGCTGAGCGACTGGGCAAACCGGCACTGATTGCGCATCAGGTTTCAGCCAGAGGCGGCATTCTGAAATGTGAGCTGCGGGGAGACCGGGTTGGCATTTCCGGGCAGGCAGCGTTTTACATGGAAGGCTTTATCCAGTTGCATTGATTGAACCAGTGACTTGATGCAAAACAGGGCTCCGAGACGCAGGGATGCTGAGCCCGTATAATCCCGGAACTCATTCAACAAACCCGGGCTACCATGTCTTCCAGCTACGACGTCATCATCATAGGCGCAGGGGCCGCCGGTCTCATGTGCGCAGCGACAGCCGGTTACCGGGGGCGGCGCGTGCTGGTGCTGGACCACGCCAACAGGCCCGGCAAAAAAATCCTGATGTCCGGCGGTGGGCGCTGTAACTTCACCAATCTCAACAGCTCGCCCGCCAACTTCCTCTCGGACAATCCGCACTTCTGTATTTCTGCCCTCAAGCGCTATACCACGCAACACTTTCTGGATCTGGTCGAGCGCCACGGTATCGGGCATGAAGAAAAAGCTGCCGGCCAACTGTTCTGTCAGGACAGCAGCAAAGACATCCTCGAGATGCTGCTGACCGAGTGTAACTGGGCGGGCGCCGAAGTGCGGATGGAGACCGCCGTGCAGTCAATTGCTGACAACGGTAAGGGTTACACCTTGCAGACCAGCGCGGGCAAACAGACCTGCGAATCCCTCGTGGTAGCCTGTGGCGGCTTGTCGATCCCGACCATGGGGGCCACCGTATTTGGCTATGAAATCGCACGCCAGTTCGGGCTCGAAGTATTACCAACGCGAGCGGGGCTCGTGCCATTCACCTTGCACCCGGAACTCAAGTCCCGCCTGGCGCCAATGTCCGGCGTCAGTTGCCCTGTGGACGTGCGCTGCAACAACGAGCATTTCCAGGAGCCCATGCTGGTCACCCATCGTGGCCTGAGTGGCCCCGCCATGTTGCAGATTTCAAGTTTCTGGAGCCCCGGCGATGCACTGACCGTTGACATGCTGCCCGGACTCAACGCCGAACAGGATTTGACCGAACTGCGGGCATCCAGGCCTCAGTCAACCGTCCTCCACTATCTGACGCAAACCCTGCCCAAACGTTTCGCTCAGGCCTTCAACGACCTATACGGCTGGCAGGGAGCCCTGCAACATCTTAAGAACAGCGATATCGTAACCATTGCAAATACCCTGAACCACTGGCAAGTCAAACCGGCGGGCACCGAAGGCTATCGCACCGCCGAAGTCACCCTCGGCGGCGTAAATACCCGCCAGCTATCCTCAAAAACCATGGCCGTCAACGACCGCCCCAACCTGTTTTTCATCGGTGAAGTGATCGATGTCACCGGACACCTGGGTGGTCATAATTTCCAATGGGCATGGGCCTCGGGGGTTGCGGCTGGGGGGGCGGTTTAGATTCTGGCTGTCATGGTACCTGATCGGGTGAGTACGACACTCCGAGCAGGAATAAACACAATAACTTACAAAAAACGTTAAACCTCATGTATCCCCTGCCGTCATCTCTTTCTAAAATAGTCGTGTCTCGTCTGCTTAATTCGTTGATCTACTGCGTGAATTAACCAAACATGGCACTAAGAACTTTTTCTGCAGTTGCACGGAGTAGATGCCATCCGTTTCCTTTTATCACGCCTGTTCAGCCTTCGCCTTCTGGTGGTCGCTCTTGCCGCGTTGGTTTTGCTGGCCAGTGCTGAGCTTCCGCTATTGCCAGTGCTTGACCGCATCCTGTTCGATGGTGTTCAACAGGCCACTGGACAGGGTTTGCCGGTGGCTGTTTCGAAGTTGTCGGCGCCAGGATTTGGCAGCCAGTTAACGGAGAGCGGCTACGATCAACCGGTCTGGTCCGCTCATTTCATTCAGGGCGCGGTGGTGATCTGCGTCGGGTTTCTGGTGCTTGGTGTGCCGGCCCTTAGTGCCGCCATGTCGGTGGTGCTGGTTGTTCTGTTTTCGGGTGGGCTGTTGCTGACCCAGGCTGTGCTGATGCTTTACCAACAGCTGTGGCTCCCGCTCGGCCAGGTGGTCGTTTTTATGGCTGCCGGGTTCGTGGTCATGCTGTTCTGGATGCAATCCTTCCGTGAGATTCGAAAGCTCCGGCATAACGTGCAAGAGGCAAGGTTTCAGCTTGGCAAAATGCTTTTGGCGCAAGGCAAACCAGATGAAGC
>JBBQMX010000434.1:0-2329 GCA_038329375.1 Pseudomonadales bacterium
AACAACATTTTATCGCACAGGGCTTTCTCAGGCCCGGCGATAAGAAATGTTGTGCCATCGTCAGCGGCCTCCATCCGTATGCCAAGTCGAAAGACCTCCTGGGGTACATGCAGGTAAGCAAAGCGGCCAAAGGGTGTATCGTAATTTTTCGAACGGCGTGATGTAACCGAAGTTACCCCGAAAACACCTTCCGGGATCAGGCCATGCCAGGCCAAAGCAGAATCAGCAGATACACAGGACGGGCCATACAGAAGATTCGCCATTAACGGCAAACTCACGGAACCAGGGCGATAATCCTCACCCAATACATACAGCCCTTTTTTTAGCTGCAGCAAAACGCCCTGATCCATCAGCTGGGAGATTTTGTCATTGGGGCGACGATACTCCCCCAGCATGGACATCATGGCTCCCCGGCTAAACGGTACATTACCGAACTCTGAAAGGCGTTTGATCAGCTTCATTCGCAAATTTTACACACATAATCGGCTTTTTGTCGATTATGTGTTCAGGAATTCAACCTACGAACCACGCCGTGACCCTTTCCTTCCGTCACCAGTGGCTGGGTGGTCTGCTCCGGACCATTGCACCAGACCAGATCGGCCATGTCGCTGGTGGGGGCATAACCTGTCGGGGCATTGCGCAACAGGTCCACCACCTGGCGGCAATCAAAGTTGTGACTGGCCAGGGTGAGACGCTCAAGCAGGAGCTCGACGTCGTCCCATGCCATGGAAGCTTCCCGCGCCATCATTATGCGGGGGTGGGCCGTGCCCTGGGGGTTGTCTCCGATCAGTAGCTCTTCAAACAGCTTCTCCCCCGGGCGCAGGCCCGAGAACGTGATTTCGATATCGCCATCCGGCATGGCCTCGGTTTTCTCCATTAGCCCCATCAGGTGGATCATCTTGCGTGCCAGGTCGGCAATCTTCACCGGCTCGCCCATATTCAGTACAAACACGTCGCCACCCTGCCCCATACTGCCCGCTTGCAGTACCAGCTGGCTGGCTTCCGGAATGGTCATAAAGTAACGAATGATATCCGGATGGGTCACCGTCACCGGCCCGCCATCACGGATTTGTTCCCGAAACAACGGCACCACTGAGCCAGAGGAGCCCAACACATTGCCAAAACGCACCATGGAGAACCGGGTCCGGGTCTGGCGCTGGGCAAGGCCTTGCAACACCAGTTCAGCAAGGCGTTTGCTAGCACCCATCACATTGGTGGGCCGCACAGCCTTATCCGTGGAAATCAGCACAAAGCGTTCAACACCCATCGCAATAGCCGCCTCTGCCATGTGCCAGGTACCAAATACGTTGTTCTGAACGCCCTCGATAACATTCAGCTCAACCAGAGGCACATGCTTATAGGCAGCGGCATGGTAGATCGTCTGGACATCAAAGGTGCGGATGACCGCCTCGCAACGGCGACGGTGGGTCACACTGCCCAATAGAGGATGCAGCTCAACCCCCAAACCTTCCAGCCGGTTAACGGAAATCAGCTCCCGCTCGATGGCATAGAGGGAAAACTCGGATTGTTCAAACAACACCAGCGCTTTCGGTTGATGGCGGATAATCTGCCGGCATAGTTCCGAACCAATAGAACCACCGGCACCGGACACCATAACCACCTTGCCATAAAGACTGGCCGCCACCATGGCGTTATCCGGGCGCACCGGGTCCCGCCCCAGGAGGTCTTCCAGCTCCAGGTCCCGGATATCGTTAATACGGGCCTGCCCGGCTATCAGCTCGGACATGGACGGTACGGTCTGTACAGGAATGGCCAGCGGCTCAAGCTGTTTCAGCAGCTCGCTGCGGTTAACCCTCGAATCCGGGTCCAGCGCTAGCAATAATCTGCGCACGCGGAATTTCGTTACGTTTTTTCCTATGTACTCAATACTGAATACCGGCACGCCATTGATCAGAGATTTATGGTTGCTCTTGTCAAAGGTCACGAAAATGACCGGGTCATACTCCATACCCTGGTCCAGGGCCAGTGCAAGCTGACGTCCGGTTTCACCCGCACCGATAATAGCAACTGCCTCTTTTACTCGGCGCTGGGGCCTGCTAACCAGCATCCGCACACCCAGCCGGGTACCGCCAACAAAAATAAACGCCAACGCTCCGTATATAATCGGAACAGACCGGGGCACAAAAACCTGAAGCAAGTAGCCAAGCACAATCAATATCGCGCTGGAAGCAACCACACCGTAGATGATCGTAAGAAAGGCCTTGTCACTGAGATAGCGAATAACCGCCCGGTAGAGGCCGAGCCGCATGAAGATCACCAGCGTAAAAACAATCGTAAGCGCAGACACCAGCATCTGCCCATAATTGGG
>JBBQMX010000435.1:0-2288 GCA_038329375.1 Pseudomonadales bacterium
GGTACGTGTGCAGACCGAGGACCAGCACCACTACAAGGCTGCGGCTCCCCGCACCCCGGGTAACTCCCTGGAGAATCAGAATATGCAGTGGGTTATTCCTTATCACGATGCGGTTGTTAAGTATTACAAGGAAATCGGACACTGGACCGATGCCATGCAGACGCACCAAGATGGGTTGGTCAAACGTCAGAAACTCCTGAAAACCACCTGGGAAAGCTTCATGGATTCCAACCCGCCGGAAGACGAAGACGCGTTTCGTAGCGGCTGGATGGAAGCACGAGCCAAAGCACTCGAAGCCGAAGGCATGAAGGCGGTTTTCCGTTAGGACCTGCCCTGTTACCCCGGCGTATCGTTGCTGTACCGGCAGCGATACGCCGGCGGTTTCCGTTTTTATCATCATCGCACCGGAGCCTCTGGCCCTATGAGTTTGCCTCAAACACAACCCGTTAATGCGGGCGAAATATCCGGTATCCGCCAGTTGTCCGGGTTCTGGCTTTGGGTGCCCAGGGTGGCGACTCTGGCGCTGACCCTGCTGGCAATTGATTACCTGTTTAACCTTGGCCTATTCACCGTTGTAACGTCGGTGGAAAGCCAGTTTTTCTATACTGTGGTAGCACTGATGCTGCCGCTGGTTTTCGTGCTTTGGCCAGCCTTTGGCAAAGCGTCGCGCACAAAAGTGCCCTGGTACGACGTGGTGCTGTTCGGGTTTGCGGTCGCGGTGTGCGGCTTTTTTGTGTTTAACGCGGAACAGATTCTGGACAGCGGCTGGGAGTACGACGCGCCGGACTACGCCATCGTAATGAGTTTCCTTTTTTGGGGTGTGGTGCTCGAGACGGCGCGACGGGCGGGTGGTTGGCCGATTGGTCTGATTGTTGCTATTGCAGGTCTGTATCCGATTTTTGCCGATGTCGTGCCGGGGCCGATTCAGGGCTTTCCGTCGTCACCTTCCCAGACGGCCATTTACCATGCCATGAGCCGTGAGAGCGTTATGGGTATTCCGCTGCAGGCATTCGCCAACCTGGTGATCGGCTTTTTATTGTTCGGGGTTGCGCTGCAACAAACCGGCGGTGGCAAGTTCTTTATCAATCTGGCGTTTGCCCTTCTGGGCCATGTACGGGGTGGCCCGGCCAAGGTTGCGGTATTCTCCAGCGGCCTGATGGGGTCTATGAGCGGCAGCGTGATTACCAATGTGCTCACCACGGGTGTGCTGTCTATCCCGGCCATGCGGCGGGTGGGCTTTGGACGGTCCTATGCAGCCGGTGTCGAGGCCTGTGCGTCTACGGGTGGCGTACTGATGCCGCCTGTCATGGGCGCGACGGCGTTTATCATGGCCAGCTTTCTGAATATTTCTTACGGTACGATTGCGCTGGCGGCAGTGGTTCCTTCATTCCTGTATTTCATGGGTCTGTTTATCCAGATTGACGCCTACGCTGCGCGACACGAACTCAAAGGTTTGCCAGCGGATGAGCTGCCTTCCCTGCGCCAGACCTTAAAAGAAGGCTGGTACTTCATCTTTGTTTTTGTGCTGCTGATCTGGCTGCTGTTTTTCCTGCGCCGGGAGGCGATTGCGCCTTTTTACGCCACGGCCTTGCTGTTGGTGATCAATCAGGTGCTGCCATACCAGCGTTGGGGCTGGGAGGATGTGAAAGGCTTTTTCTCCAGCGCCGGCAAGCTGTTTGCGGAACTGATTGCCATTCTGGCGGGCGTGGGCCTTTTGGTGGGGGCGCTGTCGGTAACCGGTATGTCTGGCACCATCGCTAATGATCTGATTTTTCTGGCCGGCGGCAATACCCTTGTGCTGCTGTTTATGGGCGCAGCGACCAGTTTTATTCTGGGTATTGGAATGACCGTCACGGCGGCCTATATTTTTCTGGCAGTGGCCCTGGCTCCAGCGTTGATCAACGGCGGTGGTATGGACCCGTTGGCGGTTCACCTGTTCATCCTGTACTGGGGCATGCTGAGCTTCATTACTCCACCGGTGGCCCTCGGTGCCTTTGCCGCTGCCTCAGTGGCGGGTGCCCGGCCAATGGAGACTGGCTTTCAGGCCATGAAACTGGGCAGCGTGATCTACTTCATTCCATTCCTGTTCGTACTGAACCCGGCGTTGATACTCCAGGGTTCCTGGGATGAAATCCTGGTGGTGCTGTCTCAGGCCATTGTGGGTGTGGCGTTGATTGCCGGTGGCATGCAGGGGTACCTGCTGGGCATTGGCAATCTTTCGCTTTACCGGGTGCTTCAGTGGCCTATCCGTCTGGCGTTGATTGCCGGCGGTATGTTGCTGGCGATCC
>JBBQMX010000436.1:0-2158 GCA_038329375.1 Pseudomonadales bacterium
AGAAAATAGTCGACCGTGCCCTCCTGCATCGCCAGCATGTCGCCATTCACTCGCAGCCCATATGCGACGTTCTGCCTGACCTTGAGCCAGGGGAAAGAGGTATAGCCCTGAAAGACCATCCCCCGATCCCGATGCGGGCCACGCACCAGCTCGCCATTCAGGCTCACGCCGCCGCTGGACGGGCGTTCAAGCCCGGCCATCATACGTAGCACCGTTGATTTTCCACATCCCGAAGGCCCAAGCAACACGCAGACCTGGCGCGGCTCGACATCGAAGCTGACCCCCTCAACGGCCACCACCTGACGGCCGTTGTCGGCGAACACCTTGCCCACGTTTTGCACCTGCAATCCCTGCAGGCCGGCGTCCAGGTTGACTGCCAGGGCACTCATTCAGCCTCCAGCGCCGCCTTCAGCGGGCTCAGCTCTACGCCCGTGGTCCAGTCGTGCATGGCGTCGGCCATACCAAATTTCTGCCACCAGGTATTGGTGGTGTTCCAGTGCTCGACAATCTGCCCGTTGGTCATACCCAACGGCAGCTCGCCCTCGGCCACACCCATGAAGCGTGCAGCTTCTTGCAGGTCGAACACCATGATGCCGCCCTTGTAGATCTCGCCATCGGAGCCGATGACCATCTCCACATCGCTGACGTTAAACTGGATCGCCTCGGCAATAATACGGTTACCCTCTTGCGGGTTGGCTTTCCAGAAATCCACCGCTTTGAAGTAGGCTTCCATCGCCAGATTGGCTGCCTGCGGGCGCTCGCTGAGGAAGGCTTCGCTCATATACATGCCATCACCCAGCAACGCGGTACTAATCCAGTCGCCCTCGCTGGAGTCCGCTACTACGCGCGCGCCGGGCATGTTTTTCAGCAACTGACTTCCGAAGGGTTCCCACAATTCGACCGCGCTGACGCTGCCGCCGAGCATGGCGCCAACCGCCTCGTCCATGATCACGTTGACGAACTCGACCTGGTCGATAGCCACGCCGTTCTGCTCCAGCCAGATACCCATGAATATCTGCGTCAGGCCGCCTTCCATCACTGCGATCTTCTTGCCGATCAGATCCTTGGCCGACTCGATACCCGGCGCAAGGATGATCTTGTCCGTGCCGTATGAGGGATTGGTATAGGTCACCAGTTTGATCGGGACATTCTTGTCCACCGCAATCGGGCCGTATTCCACGGTGCTGGAGGTGATATCCAACTGCCCGGCAGTCATCAGACCGAAACTTTCGTAGGGATCCTCGATGATGGTGATATTCAGATCCAGCTCCGGCACCAGATTCTTTTCCTTGGCGATAAACCAGAAGCCGTACCCCGGCCACGAGAACAACGACACATTGACCTTCTCCGCCGCCTGAACGACACCCGCAGCGCACATCAGCGCTACACCCAATACACAGCCTTTGGCTGTCTTGCTCCAGTTGCTCAATCGCATGGTTACTCTCCTAGATGAATAAATCTTTACCCCCTTCGCGACGGGGCCGTCGCTCCTACCTGTCCGTGTGTTCTCACACCAATCCGGTGGGAGCGACCGCCTGGTCGCGAAGGGCTAATGCCCGCGCTGGCGCAAATACGGAAACGCCAACCAATGCACGCCGCGAAAGGCCAAATCACACAACAGCCCCAGCACCCCAATCACCACAATCCCGGCCATAATGTCGTCCACATGCACAAAGCGCCGGGCGCGCATCATCATCGCGCCAATACCATCGGTGGCCGCGACAATCTCGGCGATCACCAGGTAGGTCCAGCTCACTGCAAGCATCTGCCGGCAAGTATCGACAATCCCCGGCAACGCCGCCGGCACCACCACCGTCCAGAGAATCACCTTGCGCGACGCACCCAAGGTCTTCGATGTCTCGATAAAATCGGTCGGCACCTGACGCACCACATCGCTGACCAGCGTAATCAGGAACCACACCACCCCTAACACCAACAACGCGATTTTCTGTTCATCCCCGGTGCCCAACCACATCAACAACAGCGGAATAAACGCCGGCGCTGGCAGATAACGGAAAGCCGAGACCAGCGGATTAAAGAACGCTGCCACCAACGGAAAAGCGCCCATCAACACGCCCATCGGCACCGCGATCGCCACTGCCAAGCCAAAGCTGATGCCGATCCGCCGCAGGCTACCCAGCACGTCCGAGCTGAAGCC
>JBBQMX010000437.1:0-2053 GCA_038329375.1 Pseudomonadales bacterium
CTGGCAGACCGGGTACAAGTTGCTGCGGTCAGCAATTTTATGGCGTCGGTGAACCAGGCAGAAGAGACCGGGGCGGCCATCGCGAAATCCCTCGAAATACAGGCGGAGCAACGGCGCATCGAGCGTTTTCTGGAAGCTGAGCGTCTTGGCAATCAGGCTCCCGTTAAACTGATGTTTCCGCTGGTAGTTTTCCTGTTTCCCCTGACTTTCCTGATCATCTTTTTTCCGATTGTGGTTGAGGTTATGCAATCAGGTGGTATGGGGATGTTCGAATGACACTGGTGATAGTACGTTTGGGAGATTGCCAGCTGATTGCTGAGCCAGTGCGTTTGGCGGATACCTTTATCGCCCGGCTTCGCGGCCTCCTGGGTCGTGACCGACTGGAGCCGCGGGAAGGTTTGCTGATTTCGCCTTGCCGCGATGTGCATACCTGCGGCATGCGGTTTTCGATTGATATTGTGTTCCTCGATAGAGAGTTGAAGGTGATAAGGCTGCAGTCGGCATCAAGGGCATGGCGCTTTTATTCCGGAGGTAGGGAAGCCCGTTATGTTCTGGAACTTGCCGCTGGTGCAATCGCCGGGGTCGGGTTGAGAGTAGGCGATACATTAGAGCTGAATGGAGGGCCGGATCATGTCTGATACCGACAAGCATCACCCGGATAAAACACCCGTATTCGGACTGGATGACCTGGAAGCACCAGCCGTGTCTGCGGGGCGAGTAGACTCTTCGCCACTCGCTAATACGCATGAACCGAGACCCGTTGAAGGGGACGGGCTGTCCATCGTGCTCCATGACAAATTGTCAGGTGTGCATTTGTTGACCGACAAGTTCCCGGTTGAAATTGGTAATGGCCGCAGGTTCAACATGGCGCTGAGGGGGCCGGGGCCAGATGGACTTTACGCCCGGATTGAGAAGGACGCCGGTGGCTTGGCAATTGAATGCTGCCATCAGCGTGTTTTTATGGCCGTCGACATGGTGGAAGCTCCCCGGCATCGCCTTATCGGACCGGTTTCGATTCAGCTCGGTGATCACCTCATCAGTTTTGATTTTTCAAATCAGGTGCCCGCGAAGCCCCGCCGAAAGCGGCCAAAATGGGCGATTCTGGTGGCGGCTGTATTGCTGGTTCTGGGACTTTTTCTTTTACAGTTTTTATTGGTCGCGGATGAAGCCGAATCCCGTGTCACTGTGGTGGCGCCAGCGAACCAGCAGGGCCAGACAACTGCGGTCGATGACTTGCCAACGGCTGAGGATCAGGAGCAGGCGTTGGAGACGGTTGTCGCGCTCCCGGTAAGTCTTGACGCTGAACTATCTGAGCCCGCTCCAGAGCAGGTAGTGGAGGCACCTCAGGCCGGGGGCGAGCGGAAAGTATTGGGGCCTGCGCCGCTTTCCGTGTTCTTTTCGATTACACGGGCGCTTCCTGTAATGGTGGAGTCCGAGTTGGTCGATGTGCAGACAGAACCGACAACGTCCAGTTCGCGGGTGCCGGTAGTCAAGGATGCTAAACCCACTATTATTGAGCGTTACCAGCGTGGGGAGACGATTATGATGACCGATGCTTCACCTGCCTTAAAGATGGCGCTGTCAGCAATTCGTGATTTTTACGACAGTGAAACTCTCAACATGCAAATGAGCGCCTGGGAGACTCTGGTGGCCGCTGAAAAGGAGCTCGGGCTTGGCCGACCGTCGACCCGTCGGGAGCAGATTCGGGCTGCGCTTGGAGATACCTTGTCAATGGCCGCCGCCGAGCAGGCGGTGCTGGATAATGCCCGCCAGGCTTATGCCTTCTACTACCGGGCTGCGGGGCTCGGGCATGAGAGTGTTCAGGGGCGACAACTAATGGCCGCCCTTGATGCCAAAGCCGCCCGGCTTTACCGGTTTGGTTACCGCCTCAAGTACACCGACCCTTCGACAGCCGGGCATTACTGGTTCCAAGTGATGGACGAAGTACCGTCACAATCCGAGTGGCACCGTAAGGCGACGCTTGCCCTGAATGAAACCAAAGGAGTGCGGGGATGATGACCTGTTCTGATCAAGTGCTACGCCAGTTGGCACA
>JBBQMX010000438.1:0-2000 GCA_038329375.1 Pseudomonadales bacterium
AAAAGAACCAGAAAGATGCGAATTATCATGATTTGCCAAGCCTGAGATTAGATTGAGAATTTTAGTCGTGTCTTGAGCTGAAGTCTAATACAAAACAGGTTTATGACTGTGATTTTGCACACATTTTCTCCTATTTTTTGTCACAGGATCAGTTGAAATTGTCAATTTTCAGTCGCTGTTTGTAACAGCAGGTAATGCCGACCCCGGATAACGCTCGCGAGCCGGCAATGCCTTTAACCATCAAAAGAGCTATACCGGGGCTCAGGGGCAGGGATAGGTAAATACGGTGTGCAGATCTTCAATCGCTTTGAGCACTTCATCATCCAGTTTGATGGACGCCGAGCCAATGTTTTCCCGCAGATGCGAAAGACTGGTTGCACCAATGATGTTGCTAGTCACAAACCCGCGACTGTTCACATACGCCAGTGCGAGCTCGGTCGGCGACAATCCGTGCGCTATTGCAAGGTCTGCGTAGGCTTTGGTGGCCTCGTCTCCCCGACTCCCCGAGTACCGGCTGAAACGCTCATACAGAGTCATGCGGGCACCTTCTGGGCGCTGTCCACCGAGGTATTTACCCGTTAGCACTCCAAAGGCCAGGGGTGAGTAGGCCAGTAAACCGACCTGTTCCCGATGCGCCATTTCCGCCAGCCCCACTTCGAAGGACCGGTTAAGGAGGTTGTAAGGGTTCTGAATGCTCGCAATACGGGGCCAGCCTTTCAGTTCAGATAGTTGCAGATACTGCGTCATGCCCCACGGAGTTTCATTGGACAGGCCAATCTGGCGAATCTTTCCTTCCTCAACCAGACGATGCAGTGCTTCAAGTGTTTCTTCGATGGGCGTAGCCGTTTCATCCACGTTATGACGGTAGCCCAGCTGGCCGAAAAAATTGGTACTGCGGTCAGGCCAATGCACCTGATAGAGGTCAATGTAATCCGTTTGCAGACGTCGGAGGCTCTGTTCGCAAGCCTCACGGATCTGCTTTGCAGTCAACCTTGGCCCGTCACGCAGATAGTTCAGCCCGTTACCGGGACCCGCAACTTTAGAGGCAATCACCAGATCATCCCGGCGGCCACGACGGGTTAACCAGTTACCGAGACAGGTTTCTGTAAAGCCTTGAGTTTCAGCACGCGGAGGCACCGGGTACATTTCGGCGGCATCAATAAAGTTGACGCCCTCGGCGGTCGCCAGATCCAGCTGCCCGAATGCCTCCTGCTCCGTATTCTGTTCGCCCCACGTCATGGTGCCCAGGCATATGAGGCTGACATTGATGTCCGTGCGGCCAAGCTTACGTGTCTGCATGTATCCTCCGAATCGTCATATTCAATGAGTGGCACGAAAAAGCAGGTAACTTCTTAAAAGGATTGTCATCTGAGTGACTTCTAACTGTCACAGTGGATTTCCATAGTATTGGAGAAGCGAGAGTAACCCCATACGCCGGATTCCTCCAGTACGGGGATGACGCCGCGGTCGGCGAGCACATCCGTCAGGAAGAGAACGGCATGAAGGCCGCACTGGACGACGACATCGGGTTCATCGATAACGCCCTGAAACTGGCCGACCAACCAACGCTGTTAAGCCGAATACGAACGCAGGCAAGACTGGACGCCCTCGACCTGAGCTGGCACCTGCAAATCGAACAGTTCGAGCAACTCGTACTCAATAGTCCACCAAAGGCCAGATACCATGCCGTCAACCAAAGCTTCTCGGTTCTTTAGCCGTGTCGACCAGCGCGAGTTTGCCTTTTGTCACGCCATCAACCGATCACTGCGGTTCCGGCCGGTCCATGGCTATTTCCAGCTTATAAGTCGGCTGGGGGATGGCTGGTTGTGGTACGCCATCATTCTTGCCATGCCTGTGCTAAAACCCGATGACGGTTTGGCCATTGCGCTACTGATGACCGCCACCGGACTGGCCTGCACCGTCACCTACAAATTGCTGAAGCACAAACTGATTCGCGAGCGACCGTTTATCTCCTTCCCTTCCATTAATTGCGGCACCTC
>JBBQMX010000439.1:0-1989 GCA_038329375.1 Pseudomonadales bacterium
CAAGGGCTGGTGCAGACCTACATCGTGTTTGACGGCACCCTGTCCAGCTGGTGGACCAAAATCGTGATTGGCGGGCTTCTCTTTATGTTCATTCTGTTGCAAAGGCTGGTGTTCTCGGCCTCTACCCCAGGTAAAAAGGGATTTGGCCCCCGAAAAAAGGCGTTTAGGAAATCCTGACATGAGCGAGCCGGGGAGCCTTGTGCGCGCACTCTCCGGGCGGCAGACGGCGCGGAACTACCATTCCTATGTGATTGCCGAGGTGGGTCTGGGCATCGCATCAGGGCGCTTTGCGGTGGGCACGATCCTGCCCAATGATGCCGAGATGATGGACAGCTACGGCGTGTCTCGCACCGTGCTGCGCGAGGCGCTGAAAACGCTGGAGGCCAAGGGGCTGGTCGAGGCGCGGGCCAAGGTTGGCACAAGGGTGCTGCCGCGCAGCCGCTGGAACCTGTTCGACCGCTCGGTGCTGGGCTGGATACAGGATGCCGGGCCGGACGCGGGCTTTCTGGCCAGCTTTACCGAATTGCGCGCGACGATAGAGATGCAGACCGCCACGCTTGCCGCCACCCGCCGCACGGCGGAACAGGTGCGGATGCTGCACTACTGGCTGAACCAGCGCGCCGGGATGACCGCGATGGCCGAACCGTTTGCGCTGGCCGAGTTCGAGTTTCACCGCACCCTGTGCGAAGCAAGCCAGAACCCGTTCCTGCGGGCCGCGTCAGGGCTGGTGGAATTCGGCGTGGTGCAGGCCACCATGACCCGCATCCGCGCCGGGGTGGTCGATTTTGCACCGGAAAAATCGCTCCATTACAAGGCACTGGCCGATGGCATCACCGCAGGGGATGCCGCTTCTTCCGCACAAGCCATGGCCGCGATCCTGTCACAGGATCATGTGTGGACCGTGCCGGCAGGTGCGAAGTAACGGTGGCTGCGTAAAGCTCAGGAAATATGGTGCCCCCAGCAGGCAGGCCACGGGAAAATCTGACCCCGATAGACACAGGCATATCAACGACTTAGGATTTCACGCTTCCCCGGTTGTGGACTTTGTGTGGCCCATGTTGTGGACCCAGTAGCCCATACAGTCAAGCGCGTGGCGAAGCAATCTTTTGTCCAACTCAGTTTTGGCGAAGGATTGCAACGCACCAATCACCTCCCACCGCTTTTTGATGTATGGGTCATAAGCAAGCTCAATTCCTTGAAGCCACGATCCATCATCTGCCTTTAAGCGCTTCCTACCAACACTCAACATCCATTTCTCATAGACTCTCACGGAATTGGCGAGTTCGTCTACAAGAGGAGTTAGTTGAGGAAAACTCATTGCCGTGATGACTTGCGCCTTTATCAAGGGTGATGGCCCAAGTGACAAATGACTTTCTCCAAACGACTTGACGTTCGAATAGGTAGTCAGCCAGTCGTCCAATTCGTATATGGCGCTTAGCAACTCTTCGAGCTTTTCATGCCGCCTTCGTTGCTTCTCACTTGCTGAGTTGAGCCAGTGTGTGAGCGGAGTGACGTTGCCCCCGACTTTTATCCAGCGTGAGCGAGACTCCGGGTTTGAGTGATCCGACCCCCAACCTTGGACCGCCAGAAGGCAGAGTTTTCCGGCTTCGCTCAGGGTGACGGGCTGGTGACGCCCCCCGATTTGGTCAGCATGATCGGGACCTTGTTGCCGATCGCGCCGTGTGGCCGTTCCTCGTTGTAGTACCTACGCCAAGCCTCCAATTTTTCGACAGCATCCGCAAGTGTCAAGAACCAGTGCTGGTTTAGGCATTCGGCCCGGAACCTGCCATTGAATGCTTCGATGAAGGCGTTGTCAGTCGGTTTGCCCGGACGAGAGAAGTCCAGAACGACGCCGCGCTGATAGGCCCAGAGGTCCATGTCGCGCGAAACGAACTCACTGCCTTGATCGACGCGGATGGTTTTCGGTTAGCCAGTCTGTCGACAGATCCGGTCCAGCGTCGCCACGACATCTTCGCCGCGATAGCTGAA
>JBBQMX010000440.1:0-1986 GCA_038329375.1 Pseudomonadales bacterium
ACGGTTGGTTTCGAGGCCACCAATTTCTTGGAGGAACGCTGGTGCCTTTATGCCGGCTGCCCAGATGGTCATGTCGGAGGGCAATTCAGTGCCGTCTTTCATGACCACGCTGTGTGGCCTGACTTCGCTGACCGGCTGTCCGGTCAGAACCTGAACCCGCAGATGCTCAAGCTCTTTTGATGCAGCTGTTGACAGGCGGTTTGGCAGAGCTGGCAGTATTCTGTCTGCGGCTTCAATGACACGGATGGTCACGTCGGCTGGCCGGAGTTCGTTCATGCCATAAACGGGCAGTTCTCTGGAGGCGAGCCTCAGTTCTGCTGCCAGTTCAACACCGGTCGCACCGGCCCCGACAATGGTGATCGGCAACTCGTGGGCGGCGCCCTGGTTGGCTTCGTGATTCTTGCGCAAAAAGGCGTTCAGCATCAGATTGTGGAAACGTCTGGCCTGAGCCAGGCTGTCCAGAAACTGGCAATGCTCCTGAGCTCCAGGGGTGCCGAAATCGTTGGCGTTGCTGCCTACGGCGATCACCAGCGTGTCATAGCGGACATTACGCTCAGGCACCACCTCGTCGCCGTCATTGTCGTAGAACGGCGCCAGGGTGATCTTTTGGGCCTCTCTGTCGAGGCCGCTCATGGACCCGAGCTGAAACTCAAAATGGTGTTTGAGCGCATGGGCCCGAAAATTGACTTCGTTGCTGCTGGCGTCCAGAGAGCCGGCGGCCACTTCATGCAGCAGGGGTTTCCAGACGTGCGTGAGTACTGCGTCGACCAGGGTGATCCGGGCCTTTTGTTTTTTCCCGATCTTGTTGCCAAGGCGTGTTGCCAGTTCCAGGCCCCCGGCTCCGCCCCCAACAACGACAATGTGATGCAGGTTTTCCATAACTCCGATCCTGTTGAATAAAGACAGGCAAACGTTCTGGCAGGCAGAACACTTGGCTCTCGTTACTTCTGCAATCGGGGGTCTCGCCGGGCTGGCGGACAGCGTTTGCGCAGGCCACTATCGTAACGTGATGGCACAACCTGAACAATGCGACTTCGGTGCCAGAATGTGATAACTGGACAAGGTTGCAAAGTCCCTGTTAAAAACAGGGTAGAACTGAATTCGACCTGTCATAACCGAGCCTGAACGAGGAGCCTGAGGTGAAACTAAGCGTAAAAGGTATTTCACAGAGCCAACCGATTCCCGAGACCTTCGCATTCGGCGTGTTTAATGCCGAGGACCATATGAGCTTCGGCCCGAACCGAAACCCCGAGATGGTATGGGCCGATGCACCTGGAGGTACCAAGAGCTTTGTCGTCATGATGTTTGATCCCGATGTGCCCAGCATTGCTGACGACGCCAACCAGGAAGGCAAGACCGTTTCCAGAGACATTCCCAGAGTCGACTTCTTTCACTGGCTGCTGGTGGATATACCGGCCAACATTACCGGCATACCCGAGGGTGAAGACAGCGACGGTGTGATTCCGAAAGGTAAAGCGCCCGGTGAGGGGCCGATCGGCATCCGCGGTGTCAATAATTTCACGCAGTTTCTGGCAGGTAATCCGGATATGGCGGGCACCTATGCCGGTCATGACGGCCCCTGCCCACCCTGGAACGATGAAATCATCCATCACTATCATTACGAAGTCCATGCGCTGGATGTAACGTCCCTGGACCTCACCGGTGAGTTTGATGGTGCGGCCGTGCGTAAAGCGATGTCCGGCCACGTTCTGGACAGCGCCCGGATAACCGGTACCTACACCCTGAATCCGGCGCTGAGATAATACCGGCTGCGCGGTTGAAATCGCTCCCACAATCTGCTCAAGCCTGGGGGTTTTGGGGGAGCGACTTCTGTCACGAATTTGGCCGTCACCAGCAGTCTTAGCATCAGTGATGCAAAATCTGCTTCAGGAACTGCTGGGTCCGCGCTTCCCTTGGGTTCGAGAAGAACTCCTCCGGTGGCGCCAACTCTACAATTTCGCCCTGGTCCATGAAGATCACCCGGTC
>JBBQMX010000441.1:0-1960 GCA_038329375.1 Pseudomonadales bacterium
TGAGTACCGCCTTGGCATCCGCCAGTGTGACTTCCCTCGGATTAAACATGATTGAGCCGTCATCCAGCGCGAGCGATGCTATTCTATCCAGTTGAGTTTCTTTGACTTTGCCGGTTTCTTTGAGAGTCCTGGGCAGTTTGCAATGTTTATAGAGGGTGTCTCTCAAGCGCCGAATGGCTGAAATGGACGCTTCGGCTCGCCGGTTTGCCGGGGTTGCCGCATAGACGTCCGGCCCGTCCAGATAGAGCAGGAGTTCACCCAGTGGGCTACGTATAGATTCCAGATTGTATTCCAGAACATAAGGCAGATAGAGGCTCATACAAAGACCATGCGGCAGGTGGCACAACGCCCCGGTGGCATGACCAAGTGCGTGTACCAGACCGACCATAGAGTTGGAAAACGCGATACCCGCCATGGTGGACGCCTGAGACAGTTCGAGCCTGGCGTCAGCATCTTTTGGGTTATCCATCACGGTTAACAGTGATGTGCTTACCTTTTTAACGGCCGCCGTGGCGAATGCGTCGCTCAAAGGATTTTTCGCCAGACAGGTGAAAGCTTCAGTGGCGTGGGTGAGGGCGTCCATTGCCGTAGCTGCCGTTACGTGAGGTGGCAAAGTGAGTGTCATCCGGGGATCAATAATAGCGGCGTTGGGCAGCAGGAAAGACGAGGTGAACGGCAACTTGACCGACTTGTTCGGGTCGGAAATGACTGCCACCGCGGTGACCTCGGACCCTGTGCCTGCGGTAGTCGGTACCACAAAAAATGGCTTCAGTGGACGTTTCAATACACCCGCACCAACGTAAACACTTATGTCGTCGCCACCTTCGGAAACCAGAATGTTGACTGCTTTGGCGGTATCGATTGCAGAGCCGCCGCCAACGGCAATGATCGAGTCACATTTCTCGGAGCGGTAGATTCCGGCAATGGCTTTCACTACACCAACAGAGGAATCAGGCGGCACGTCGTCGTAGATCGCGATAATATCAAGCCCACTCTCTTCGCAGGCAGAAATCACCGGCTCCAGCAGGCCGGCTGCACGGACGCCTTTATCAGTTATAATCATCGGTCGCTTGGCCGCCAGCCCCATCAACTCATAAGGAATGTGCTCGAGTGCTGCTTTGCCCGCAATGACTTTGACCGGACAGAAAAATTCGTAATAGCTGTTTGTCATCATGCTTTCACCGTGTCTACAAAATGGTTGGCGACCTTCAGATAAATCCGGGCTGCGCTAAGGATTTTTTCCGGCAGGTTCAGATTGGCAGGGTATTCTTTGACCGCTCTACTGGCGATCAAGCGGGGCAGGATGAAGGCCTCCAGCCGGTTAAGAATCCGTGTCATGCGAATGGCGTAGCTGATGTCGCCATCCACAAGCATGCGGTCATTGGCGAAAGCCACTGACGTTTTCTCCTGAAATGACAACACCAGAAAAGCATGGGCTACGTGCTTGAACTGAATGGACAGGTCTACGGGGCGAGGGGCGCTGTCGCCATGGTAGTAAAGGCGGCCGTTGCCCACATGCTCGACAATGAACCGGGAGCCGTCAGGCATCACCATCATTTCGAACAGAAAGCCTTCTGGCAGTAATTCGGCTTCGGAACGGGCTTCCGGGTCAACCTCACTGACGGCTTGCAGAGCACGGCCCATCACCTGAAACATGATTTCGACATAGAGGCGCCGCGCCTGAAGAACCATAGGTTTGATACGTCTGGATATCATGGAAACTTCCCGCGTTTTGTTGCAATAATTCAATTTTTAGAGTTATTGCTCTAAAAGTCAATGTAATTGCTGACGCGAGAAGCGCGACTTGTGGGCAACTCTCAGTCGACGCAGGCTTCCCGTCAGCGAAAACCGCCATGCCAGCCAGTCGTGACCTCAACCCTGGCCTAGCGCTGCCAGCTTGCGCTGGGCTTCTTCCGCTATGGCGCCCTGGGCGCCGGCTGCGGTCCGGTAATACTGGATC
>JBBQMX010000442.1:0-1948 GCA_038329375.1 Pseudomonadales bacterium
CAAAAGGCCGGGCGCAGTGGAGTGACGCCCAAAAGCCTGGAAAAAAAGTGCGGTTAGGCGAAATGTTCGGCCAGGTCGAAGTTTGAAGTTTGAAGCTGGAATCTATCGCGCTCAGGCTTTGGCGAATGGAAATGCCAGGACCTCATCAATCGAACTGGCACCCAGTTTCAGCATCAACAAACGGTCCAGCCCCAGGGCAACGCCGGCGCAATCGGGTAAACCGCTGTCCATTGCCGCCAGAAAAGCATCGTCTTGTTCCATAAATGTCTGGCCGCGGGCCTGACGCAGCCGGTTATCCGCTGCAAAACGCAGGCGCTGCTCACTCGCGTCCGCAAGCTCCCAGTAACCGTTACACAACTCCAGGCCGTTAATATAAAGCTCAAAGCGATGAGCCACCGCAAAGCCATTAACCTGACTGATGCGCGCTAAAGAAGCCTGTGACGCCGGGTATTGGTGGATAAACATCGGGCACTCAAGCCCTAACCGGGGCTCCACAGCAAAACTCATCAGCAAGTCCAGGCAGTCATCGCGGCTCATACCCACAAGCTGCTGCGGTTCCATCCATTGGCCGCAGCGGGCGTGAAGCTGTGCATCGGTGCAGGTGAACGGATCGATATTTGCCCAGCGCCGAAGCGCTTCGCGATAACTCAGAGTTTCCGGTCGCAGGCAATCAAGCCAGGAACAGACCAGGTCCGCTACTTCGTTCATCAGCGCGAGATCATTAAAGCCGCAGCGGTACCATTCCAGCATGGAAAATTCGGGGTTATGCCGGCGCCCGCTTTCACCGTCGCGGAATACTTTTGTCACCTGCCAGATATCGCCAGAGCCGGCCGCCAGCAGGCGTTTCATGTGGTATTCCGGCGAGGTCTGCAACCATCCGCTCTGGCGGCCCGCCGCGTTAACCCGGGCAGAAATACCGTGCAGATGGGGGTCGGTGACGCCGCAGCGGCCAAGCACCGGGGTTTCAACCTCCAGAACCTGGCGCTGCGCAAAAAAACCGCGCACAAACGACAGTTGCTGTGCGCGGCTTTTCAGGGCCCGGCTGGTAGCGCTGGGCTGCCAGCTGTTAATGTTGCTCATCAACGCCCTAGTTTTTAACCCGGTTCATATATTCACCGGTGCGTGTGTCTACTTTCAGCACTTCGCCAATGGTGATGAACAGCGGCACGCTAACCACAGCGCCGGTAGACAAAGTAGCCGGCTTGGATCCACCCTGAGCGGTATCACCTTTCATGCCCGGATCGGTTTCGACCACTTCCAGCTCGACAAAATTCGGCGGCGTAATGGTCAGCGGCGCACCATTGAACAGGGTAACCGTGTACACGTCCTGTTCTTTTAACCATTTAAGGGTGTCGCCCACGGCTTTTCCATCTGCCGCGTATTGCTCAAACGAACCATCGGTGAGCATGAAATGCCAGAATTCGCCGTCGGTGTACAGGTACTCCATGTCCTGATCCATAACGTCTGCGCCTTCCAGGCTTTCGTTAGACTTGAAAGTACGGTCCCACACCCGGTTGGTCATCAGGTTGCGCAGGCGCACCCGGCTGAAGCCCTGACCTTTACCGGGTTTTACAAATTCGTTTTCCAGAATGATGCAGGGGTCGCCTTCAAACAAAACTTTAAGACCGCCGCGAAATTCGTTGGTAGAATATGAAGCCATGAAATGTCCACCTGCCAATAGGCTGTTCAGAATTTTAAGGCCGCTATGATACAGCGAACCCCCGTGCGTATAGAAGCCCACCCTTACCAGGAGTGCGGGGAAAGTCCGGACCCTGCGAGCTGGCAACAGATTTTAGCCGGCTCGATCAACCGTCCGGCAGAACTGCTGGAGCGCCTCGGGCTCTGCCCTGAACAATGGCTGGCCGGTGCCGATGCAGGGCATCTGCTGTTTCCGATACGGGTGCCCGAGCCTTTTCTGGCGCGCATGGAATACGGCAACCCTGACGAC
>JBBQMX010000443.1:0-1861 GCA_038329375.1 Pseudomonadales bacterium
CCCCTGCGCCTGCACGAGATCGCCCATGCAGCCTGCTTGAGCGAGAGCAGGCTGAAACAATTGTTCAAGGAAACCATGGGTATGTCTGTGATGCAGTACCAGCGGCAGATCCGCCACAGTCACGCATGCTGTCTGCTAAGGACACCTCAGGTGCCACTCTCCCAGGTGGCCCATCGGATCGGGTATGCCAGCTACACCGGTTTCGCTCGGGCATTCCAAGCCATATCGGGCTGCTCACCACGAGAGTACCGCAAGCACGGTGGTCTTCCCCTGTAACACAGTCTTTCGTGCGTACTTTGCAGGCTGTTCCGCATAGCATACCGAGCGATATTAATTGCAGGACGCACAATCCATCCTTGCAGGAAACCAGCATCAGGAACACTCCAGAGGAGATACAGTATGAAATCTGCTATGATAACCAGCGCAGCGGCCCTTGCGGTCATTCTGATAACTTCCGGGGCATGGGGGAATTTGAGTACCCCGATTCGGTTGAGGACCAACTACGCTGAGTCAGCAATGGGACTCACTGATCCCACTCCCCTCTTCAGTTGGGAATTGAGCGGAGCCAATCGGGGCGAGGGCCAGTCGGCGTACAGTCTACAGGTGGGCACTCAGCCGGGAATGGGAGATATGTGGAATTCAGGATGGATCTCCAGCGACGCTCAGAATGGTGTCACTTATCAAGGACGCAATCTGGAAAGCAATCAGACTTATTGGTGGAAAGTCGAAATCAAGAACGCCAAAGGTGGCGTCAGTGGCGTATCAGAAAATGGCAAGTTTGAGACCGGCTTGCTTACCACTTCGGCCTGGAAGGCTCATCGCATTGCACGAAAGAACGACCTTGCCCAACTGAATTCTATGCCGAAATTCCGTAAAGAGTTCAATATCTCTGGTATTGTCAAGCGTGCTCGTTTGTTCATCGGAGCACGCGGGTATGTTCGGATAATGATAAATGGACAGCCGGTTGGGAACGATGCACTCGCACCAATTTTCTCACCCTACCGAAGTCTTGCCGTGCCGTATGACGTCACAGCCCACTTGAAAAACGGTGAAAATGCTATCGGAATTGTTCTGGCCGTTGGTGACTATCATAAAATCATGACCAACAACAGGACTCCACCGCTGACAACGGGTAAAACGCTCTTTGCTGAGATCCATATCGAGCTGGTTTCGGGACAAAAGTTAGTTGTTGCCACCGACGACACTTGGAAAACGGCCATTGAAGGCGACTGGATATCTTACGATTCCAAAAAATTTTCATACAACGCGGATAAGGCACTTTCAGGCTGGTTCAACCCCGGGTTTGATGATTCAGGATGGGAGTTAGTTGAGGATCAGGGGAAACCGACAGAGCAGATTGCCGGTCAGAATCACAGGATAATCATCGTGGACACCCTTCTCCCTGTAGAAATCCGTAAAATCGACAATGTCCGTTACTCCTATGACTTCGGGCACTATTTCACCGGCTGGCTTGAGGCAAACGTGACCAAAAAGAAGGGCGGGGTCGTCGGCCTCGATTTTTTCGGGCCAGATTCCCGGGGTAGTGTGGGGCACATTTTCGCCACTGACGGCAAAGAACTGATGGGTCACAAATTTGGCTACGGTTCCGGTCGTTATGCGCATACAACCGGTGTAGAATATCAACCAGACAAGGAGGATGTGCGCGGGCTGGTGGTCAGCGCCGATGCCGGTTCGCAAAGTCGTTTTGCGTGTTCGAACAAGCTCATCAATGACCTTTACCGCGATGCAACCTCCAATTTAAGAGGCGTGATGATCAGTGTTGTCTGGGACACACCCACCCGAAGAGAAGGGGCATGGATGTTCGACCTCGCCTGTTCAGCGGAAGCATTCTGCCAAAGCT
>JBBQMX010000444.1:0-1829 GCA_038329375.1 Pseudomonadales bacterium
GGGTAGAAGGCCTGCGCGGTGGCGGTGATGACTACCTCACCAAGCCGTTCTCCTTTACCGAGTTGCTGGCCCGTATAGAGTCACTGGTACGTCGGAACCGCCAGACGGCAGAGACTGAAACGGTACTAAAAGTGGCAGACCTGGAAATGGACCTGCTTGCCCGCACTGTAAAGCGTGCCGGTCAAAATATTGATGTCCAGCCCAGGGAATTCCGTTTGCTCGAATATCTCATGCGCAATGCCGGCCAGGTGGTGACAAGAACCATGCTGCTGGAAAAAGTATGGGATTACCATTTTGATCCCCAGACCAATGTGATTGATGTTCACATAAGCCGTCTGCGTGCAAAAATCGATAAGGAATTCGAAACGCCGCTACTGCAAACTATCCGGGGCGCTGGGTACATGTTGCGTGAAACTGCTTAGCCAGCTAAAGACGTCATCCTTTCAGCTTGCTCTGCTGTACATGGTAGTGTTCGCCACATCAGTGTTTCTGTTGTTGGCGTTCATCTATTGGCGTACCGCCGGTTTTATGACAGCCCAGACGGACGAAACCATCGAGGCGGAGATTGCGGGCCTGGCAGAGCAGTATCGCGGGCGAGGCATCAACGGCCTGATCACGGTGATCAGGGAACGCGTCGCCCGTGACCCCAATGCAAAATCCATCTACCTGTTCACCACCGATGACTACCTCAAGTTGGCGGGCAATATTGAGACCTGGCCGAAAGAAGCGCAGTCCCAAAGCGGCTGGATAAATTTCACGCTGGACGAGAGCGTTGGTTGGGTGGGCCCGGAGCGCATAGCCCGCGCCAGGATTTTTGAGGTGCAGGGCGGTTTGCGGCTGCTTGTAGGGCGGGATGTTGACGACCTTACAACACTCAAGCGACTGATCGAAGCCGCCATAAACTGGGGCATGGGCATCACGCTCGCCCTGGCTTTGCTTGGCGGCTACATGATGAGCCGGAGCACTACCCGCCGTATCGAAGTGATCAACAACACCTCCCGCAAGATCATGACTGGCCACTTGTCGCTACGAATCCCGACCCGTGGGACTGAAGATGATTTCGACCAGTTGGCAGAAAACCTGAACCAGATGCTGGACCGAATCGTCTATCTGATGGAGGGTATTCGCCATGTCTCGGACAGTATCGCCCATGACCTTCGCACGCCCCTTACCCGTTTGCGGAACCAGCTCGAAAATACGCTGATGTCGGTAGATAACGACGAGGCCCGGGAACAGGCCGGTCGTGCCGTCGCCGAGGCTGATCAGCTGCTGGCCACCTTTAACGCGCTGCTCCGGATTGCCCGCCTGGAAACCCGGGGGAATGCCGCTGATATGACGCAGGTTTCGCTGGGCCTGTTGGTCAACGATGCCTGTGAGCTCTATGAAGCGCTGGCCGAAGACAAGCAGCAGAAGTTTCAGCACAATGTTGACGAGCAGGTGATGATCGACGGTGACCGTGACCTGTTGTTCCAGATGGTGAGCAATCTGATCGATAACGCTATCAAATACACCCCGGAGCAGGGCGGAATCTCAGTAGCAGTGAGAATGGACGGCAATGAAGCAGTATTTGAGGTCAGCGACAGCGGCATTGGTATACCGGATGAAGAGAAAGACCAGGTGTTCCAGCGTTTTTACCGGGTGGGTAAGAGCCGGTCATTGCCCGGAAACGGATTAGGGTTGAGCTTGGTAAGCGCCGTTGCTGAAATCCATCAGGCCCGCATTGTACTCACCGATAGCCACCCCGGGGCCAAGAGCCCGGGGCTTACAGTACAGATTTTCATGCCGGCTTACCGTCCCGATAACAAGCGCATAAAAGCGACTACAGCCAA
>JBBQMX010000445.1:0-1792 GCA_038329375.1 Pseudomonadales bacterium
TCATCAAATTCCGGTGTCATCGATAACACAATAGAGAACACATTTGAGAGAACAGAAGCTTCAGCGCCCGGGTTAGCTTGGGTTGGTGTAAACCAGGACGGGGATGCGCAAACGCCTTTTGGTTTCTCATATTCGGTGAGGGCCGGCGAGCACGTGGGTTTTGTAGGCCCGTCAGGCTGCGGAAAATCCACCCTGGCGAACATTGCCGCCGGCCTTGTGGCAGCCGGTACAGGCAACTGCACACTTGAGTCAAAGCAAGGCTCAGTGGCCCCGAGCTCGCATCGCGCCTGGGTTACCTACCTTACTCAGGCAACCCATCTATTTGATGACACCCTAAGGAACAACCTGCTGATAGCCGACCCACACGCGAGTGACCAGCAACTTGTCAGCATGCTGGCAACTGTGGCGCTTACTGATTTGTTAGACGAGTTACCAAAAGGACTGGATACGTGGCTCGGTGCATACGGAAAACAGGTATCCGGTGGCGAAGCTCGCCGAATTGCACTGGCCCGCGCCCTGCTTCGTAACACTGGCCTGATTATCCTGGACGAACCCTTCACCGGCCTAGACGAAACTACCCGGGCTTTGGTCAGGGACCGGATGTCACCACGGCTAGCAGGCAAGACGGTGATTTGTTTTGCCCACTCTCCCGAGGCACTGACCCGGGTAGATGTCTTGGTAGCGCTGGCTGGCTCTCGCTAAACGTCCTTAAGCTGCCGGTGGTAAGCTCAGCGCTGTTCCTGCAGTTCGAACGTCAGGCCGGAATGTTCCCGCAACCTCTCCAGAAGATGATTTCCCAGGATTGATGACGGGGTCCAGAAACCGCCCGGCTTATCGGTTTTGCTGATATCCAGGGCCAGACATAACCCCGCCTGCCCCAGCATCTTGCTGGTGGAGCCATAGCCAGGGTCCCTGTCACCGGTCACTTTGGTCCGGATACTCTGGCCTTTAGCGGTCTTACCAATGAAACGCAGATCGTAGAAGCCGTTCTTCTGAGCCTCGTTGCTCGGCCCCTCGCCAGGCTTGGGCACGACAAACCGCTCGAGCACATACCGCGTGGGCTTGATCGCTGACGCCACCAGGAAACCGCCCATCGCAGCGGTAATGCCGTAAGCGGCAAGACGCCCCTTCACACCTTTACCCGTCATCATGGCTTCATCGTAAAGGAACTCCCGACCATAGGCTGCGCCCTGCAGAAAATTGGAGCGATGCACAATACGAGTGTTGATAGCAGCCATCACGAAAGGCGCAAGCCAGACATCGAAATCGGGATCGAACTCAGCTGATTTCACATTGGGCTGGCGGGCAGTGGAGCGGTGCTCTGGTGGACACAGAGAAAACGGATTCGCCAGTTCCTTCCGCAACGCCGGATTCGACGCCGCTTCCTTGGCGACGTTCATCAGGCTGGCGACGGTTCCGCCGGAAAATTCGCCCTTGGCGGTCCGCACTCGCATTTTGACCTGTGTACAGCTCGCGCCGAAGGTTTGCTTTGCCTGTTGCTGAAGAAAATACACGCCCATGTCTGATGGAATCGAATCAAAACCACAACAATGCACGATTCTGGCGCCGGAAGCTTTGGCCTGATCTTCATAGGTTTCAATCATCTTCCGGATCCACTGCACCTCACCGGTCAGATCACAGTAATCTGTGCCCAGTTCGGTACATACCTTGACCAGCGGCTCCCCATAAAGCGCGTAGGGGCCAACAGTGGAAATCACAACCCGAGTCTGCTCACACAAGGCACGCAATGCCGCTTCATCGGCCGCATCAGCGGTCAGGATGGTCAAATTTT
>JBBQMX010000446.1:0-1772 GCA_038329375.1 Pseudomonadales bacterium
TAACCGGAAAGCCGCCATAACCCTCGCTTTCGTCAATGTGCGATTTTTGCAGCAACGGCAAGGAACCGCCGCCGGCACCGAGAAATACAAACTTGGCGTTGAGCATTTTCTCTTCGCCGGTTTTCTCGTCCTGCACAGCAACTCGCCAGTAACCGCGCTTGCTTTTCTTCAGCGAATTGACTGAATGGTTGAGCCATAGGTCAAAATTGTCTGTTTTTTCCAGATGCTTGACCATGCTCCGGGTCAGTGAGCCGAAATCCACATCCGAGCCGAAGTCGACCCTGGTCGCTGCCACAGCCTCCTTCGGGTCGCGCTGGTTCATCACCAACGGCATCCACTCGCTGATCTGCTCAGCGGAATCGCTGAACTGCATATCGGCAAACAAGTGATGGGCGCTGAGCAACTCGTGTCGTCGACGCAGGAACTGGGTGTCCTTGCTACCCCAGACAAAGCTCTGGTGGGGAGTGGGATTGATAAACGCTGGTGGCTCCGGGAGGATCTTGCGCTCCACCAGGTAAGACCAGAACTGCAGAGTCACCTCAAAGGATGCGTTGATAGCCAACGCTCGGTCGATGGTGATGTTGCCGTCGGTATTTTCAGGAGTGTAGTTCAGCTCACAGTAGCCAGCATGGCCAGTCCCCGCGTTGTTCCAGCCATCCGTGCTTTCGTGGGCAACGTGGTCCAGACGCTCGACCAGGGTAATGGTCATTGCCGGATCCAACTGTTTGAGCAACATTCCCAGGGTGGCGCTCATGACGCCCCCACCGACAAGCAATACGTCTATGTTCTTTGCTGTCATTAACATGTCGCCTTTTGCATGAAAATCGCTGTCAATAATACCGGTTTATCGGCTTGAGTGACATACACCTGCGGTAGTCGGCATGTCCAGATTATGCGTTTTACCGCTGCACCTGACATGTTCGTCAACACTTTTCCTGCATAGTCCGCATCGTTTATCTGGTTTAAGCTGGACCAATAATCAACGGACCAGTATCCGAACAGGGGAAATTCATTGCAGCAGGTGATCGTGATAGGCGGTGGTGTAATTGGCTGCCTGAGTGCTTTGAACTTGTTGGAGCGGGGCTTTGCGGTGCGGCTGATCGAGAGAAAGCGCACTGGGCAGGAAGCATCCTGGGCCGGCGGCGGTATTGTTTCGCCACTGTACCCCTGGCGGTACAGTGATCCGGTCAGTGCGCTGGCTGATTGGTCGCAGGGGTTTTATCCGCTACTGGGTGCAGCGCTGGTAAAGGCAACCGGGGTAGACTCGGAAATCAGTCCTTGTGGCTTGCTGTGGCTGGACCATGCCGAGCAGGCCGAGGCGCTCCGTTGGGGGGCGGCGCAGAACAAGCCAATGCGCTCGGTCGATAGTGCTTTTATCTACCAGCAGGTACCGCAACTGGCGCAAGGATTTCGCCAGGCGCTCTGGCAGCCGCAGCTTGCCAATGTGCGCAATCCGCGGTTGATGGCGGCTTTGCGCGCGCGACTTCTGCAGCATCCGGCGTTCAGTTTGCTGGAAAATACGCCAGTAACTGGTTTGCTGAGGGACAGAAGCCGCGTGCGGGGCGTGCGCGCAGATACTCGGGAGTATGTAGCGGATTCGGTGGTGTTGGCGGCGGGAGCCTGGAGTGGTAGCTGGTTGGCTGAGTTGGGTTTGGGTCTGCCGGTGAAGCCGGTCAAGGGCCAGATGATTCTGTACCGAACCGCGCCTGGCTGGTTACCGAGCATGGTGTTGTTTGAGGGGCGTTATGCTATTCCCCGGCGAGACGGCCACG
>JBBQMX010000447.1:0-1660 GCA_038329375.1 Pseudomonadales bacterium
GGCTGTACCAGCAAATTCAGGATGGGGAAATCCGGCCAGGGGAATACATTGACCGGGTTAATAGTTCGTTCCCTGCGATTGAGGCGTTTCTCGCCCAATTCAACGTTGATTTTGCCCAACTGCGGGATCGCGCCGTCAGTGCGTTTGTCGGTGGCAGCCAGTTCATGGCGAAGCAGGCGCTCGGCTTGGGCCAGAACACCTTTCAGTTTTTCCTCGGCTTAGGGTTAATGATTTACCTGGCGTACTTTCTGTTACGCGATGGAACCAAGCTGGTGGATTTGCTGATCCGGGCACTCCCGCTGGGTGATGAGCGAGAGCGGCTTCTGTTTGCGAAATTCGCGGAGGTTACCCGTGCGACCGTAAAAGGCAATCTTCTGATTGCCATCATACAGGGTGCTTTGGGCGGTTTTATTTTCTGGATACTCGATATCAATGGCGCGCTACTTTGGGGCGTGGTGATGGCCATCGTCTCTCTGCTGCCGGCGATTGGAGCGGCAATTGTCTGGGTTCCGGCTGCAATCTACCTTGCCGCCGTCGGCGATGCGGTGTCCGCTCTGGTGTTGATCGCATTCGGGGTGGTCGTGATTGGCCTGGCAGACAACGTATTGCGGCCTATATTTGTAGGGCGGGACACCAAGCTGCCGGATTATATCGTATTGCTCTCAACCCTCGGCGGGATTGTCATGTTCGGGATCAACGGCTTTGTGATGGGGCCTCTGGTGGCCGCGCTGTTCATGGCGTTCTGGGGTATTTTCATTCGTGAGTTCAGCCAAACAGATGTGCCAAATGTTACAACCGGAGCCGATGTGCAACACAAAGACAACAATGAGGCCTGATACCCTTACAGGCCGCTGTAGTATGCTGATGTGTAGCGTGAATATGCAGGCCTGAGTGGCTGCTTCACAATGATAAAAATAACGCTATGCAGGAGAGAGTTATGATTTCCGGAAGTTGGAAAAGTAGTAAGCTGGCGATGGTAGTGACCGGTGTTCTGTTGAGCGTGGGGGCCGCGCATGTCTCAGCCAACGAAACAGTGGCCCTTAAACATGCGCTTTATGGCTCTGGCTATGAGATTCAGAACGTTAATCCTTCAATGGACGCGGCGACAAGGTCTGCGCTCGAAGCATATCAAAGTGACCATCCTGGTCTTCAGGTTACTGGCGAACTGAATGAAGGCACCAAAAAAGCATTAGGCCTGGCGACTGCAGAGCTGGGGGTATCTCAAGCGTCGACCATTCAAACGGCCAAAGTTGATACTGCGACGGTTACCCGGGAAGATTCTGCAGAAGGGCAGAAAGACGACGAGATTGAGGAAGAGGATGACGGTGGTTGGTCATTCTTCTGATAAACCGTCAGGTTGGCTCCCCCTCCCAGTTTTTCGAGATCCCGGACTGCGCCTTAGTCGGCGCTGGTCGCCAGCAAAGCGTAAACCTTGAGTGCGGCTGATACTTTTCCTGCACATTTAGGACCCTCGCAATAGCTGATGACTACAGGGTCTTCTGCAACTTCATCCCCTGGAATCCCGGCGACGGCAGCTTCATGGCGGCGCCGTGTTCGTAATAGCACTTTGCATTCTCCACAATCTGTCGATTGGCCTTCAGAAACAGTTATTCGCGATTAGCGGCGGAAGTTCGCAGGCGCTATCAGGGCATGCGACTAC
>JBBQMX010000448.1:0-1630 GCA_038329375.1 Pseudomonadales bacterium
CGCCGCGGTGAAATAGTGTCCTGCACGGATGGCAATGGACGTGAGGTTGCCCGAGGGTTGGTCAATTACGACGCCGACGAAGCGCGAGCCATTGCAGGCCGCTCAAGTGACCGCATCACCGAAGTGCTTGGCTATATCTCCGACGAAGAGCTGATTCACCGGGACAACCTGGTGATCGTCTGACTTCAGAGCGTGAATTTCAGGCTTAAAAAAACCGGCCTTGGCCGGTTTTTCTTCGAAAGATCGCTTACGCGGTCTTCAGGCCTTTGATCTTGGCGACCATGCGGCTCTTCTGGCGTGCAACCTTGTTCTTCTCGAAAACACCCTTGTTTACCATGCTGTCGATGATTGGCTGACATTTTTGGTAAGCGGCCTGGGCTTCTTCGTAATTACCGGACTCAATGCCGGCAGTCACTTTCTTCATGTACGTGCGCGCCATCGAGCGCAAGCTGGCGTTATGCTTGCGATGGTTCTCGTTCTGACGTGCGCGCTTCTTGGCTTGCGGGGTATTTGCCACCGTGTAACTCCTGAAAATAACTGAATGCGTTTCTGGCTCAATCGCGGGCGCACGAACATTCAGCGCCTCGAATTAAATGACGCGAGATCATGCCGTCTGAGGCCCGTAATGTCAAGTCCGAAGCCGGTATATTGGCCGTTAGGTATACTGGATGATCGGCCCCTCTGCAAGCCTGTGATAAACTCCCGGCCGCCGCTAACCGATGAGCAAGGACGACCACCCCCGATGTCGATCAAACCACCCGTTGATAATCCACCTGCCCAGCCGCCCAAAGCGCCAGGATTGCTGAGATCGTCCGGTGTGGTGGGCGTGATGACGATGTTGTCCCGGGTTCTCGGTCTTGTGAGGGATATGGTCATTGCCCGCTATTTTGGCGCGGGCACCGCTGCAGATGCGTTCTTTGTGGCTTTCAAAATTCCCAACTTCCTCCGGCGACTGTTTGCCGAAGGGGCTTTCAATCAGGCCTTCGTGCCGGTGCTGTCATCCTATCGCCATCAGCAGTCGATCACCGACGTTCGGCGTCTGGTGAATGCGGTGGCCGGTTCTTTGGGGCTCGTTCTGCTTGGCGTGACTCTGGTCGCGATGCTTGGGGCGCCGGTACTTACTGCCGTCTTTGCCCCGGGCTTTATGGATGACGCCGAGAAGTTTTCCCTGGCCAGCGATATGCTGCGGATTACCTTTCCCTACCTGTTGCTGGTTTCCCTGACGGCATTTGCCGGCTCCATCCTGAACAGTTACGACCGCTTTGCGATTCCTGCGTTTACACCGGTGCTGTTGAATCTCACGATGATTGCGGCGGCTGTGTTCCTGTCGCCATTGATGGAAACCCCGGTGATGGCGCTGGCCTGGGGGGTGCTGATCGCGGGGGCTCTGCAGCTGTTTTTCCAGTTACCGTTCCTGATGCGGCTGGGGCTGTTACCCCGCCCGAAAGTGGACTATCGGCACGAAGGCGTTAAACGCATACTGACACTGATGGCACCAGCTTTGTTCGGTGTGTCGGTGAGTCAGATTAACCTGATGCTCGATACGGTGTTGGCGTCTTTTCTTCAAACCGGCAGCGTCTCATGGCTGTATTATTCCGATCGCTTGGCTGAGCTGCCGCTTGGTGTGTTC
>JBBQMX010000449.1:0-1593 GCA_038329375.1 Pseudomonadales bacterium
GCGTGTGCCCGATGGCGATGAATACACCTGCCAGCTTGACCTCCTCGGTACCTCCGGAATTCAGCGCTAGGCGCATTCCGGTCACACCACTAGCGTCACCCAGCACTTCATCCAGCGTCGCATTGAGCTTGAGCTCGATCCTGCCTTCGGCGACCCGTGCCAACAGCTTGTCCATCAGGATCTTTTCCGCACGGAAGACTTCGCGGCGGTGCACCAGAGTGACCTTTTTAGCGATATTGGCCAGATACAGCGCCTCTTCGACAGCAGTATTGCCCCCACCGATCACAGCGACATCCTGGTTACGGTAGAAAAACCCGTCACAGGTCGCGCAGGCGGATACGCCCTTGCCCATAAAGGCCTCTTCAGACGGCAAGCCAAGGTAACGTGCCGACGCGCCGGTGGCGATGATCAGCGCATCGCACTGATATTCACCCTGATCACCCCAGAGGCTGAAGGGCCGTTTGGTCAGATCGACCTTGTTGATATGATCGAAGATGATTTCGGTTTCGAAACGCTCAGCATGCTCGCGCATACGCTCCATCAGCGCCGGACCTTGCAACCCTTCAACGTCGCCTGGCCAGTTGTCGACATCGGTGGTGGTCGTCAGCTGACCGCCCATCTGCATACCCGTGATCAGCACTGGCTTCAGGTTGGCGCGTGCTGCGTAAACGGCGGCGCTGTAGCCAGCCGGGCCGGAACCCAGAATGATCAGCCGGGTGTGACGTACTTCAGACATACTGCCTCCAGAACACCGCAGGGGCGGCGCGAAATATTTAACCAGCGGCCTACCTGCCCATTTCAGCCGACCACAAGCCGCTCGCACTGGACAAGAAGCTTGAATCGGCGGGCTCGGGGTTACAGGAGTCCGGGATTTTTGAATGTGTGCATGTTAGGGCAGAGCTTGAGCTTTGAAAATCCCCAACACTATATCAGCCGGATAGTTTACCCCTATAGTGCGACTATAGGGTCAATACAGTGCGGGCAATAACGGGCCCGGCGCTTGCTCAGTACTCCATTTGATAAGGACGCTATCCATGGCAGAGATGTTCACCCCCGCGCGCGGTCCCGATTACCTTCGAGCAGGCTGGAAGAAGATTCGCCAGCCCGGGCTCAAACGCTTTGTGGTGATCCCGCTTATACTCAACCTCGGAGTTTTCGTTGCGCTGATCAGCTGGGGTGTAGCCCAGTTCAACATCCTCATGGCCCGGTTGATGGGCAGCCTGCCCGAATGGCTGGCATTTGTAGAGTGGCTACTCTGGCCGCTGTTTGCGCTGGTGGTCCTGTTGGTGCTGTTCTTCGGTTTCAGCGTGGTCGCCAATTTGATTGCCTCGCCCTTCTATGGTTTTCTGGCGGAAAAAATTGCCGAGCAGGAGCGTGGCGAGGTTAGCCCACCCACTGGTTATAAAGAAATTATGTTGGCGGTCCCCCGCAGCCTGGGTCGGGAACTGCGCAAGATCAGCTATTATCTTCCCCGTCTGCTTGGCCTGTTGCTGGTTACCCTGATTCCTGTGGTCAATCTCCTCTCCTCTCCGCTGTTGCTGCTGTTCGGTGTATGGATGATGGCCGTGCAGTACATCGACTACCAGGCGGACA
>JBBQMX010000450.1:0-1576 GCA_038329375.1 Pseudomonadales bacterium
AATTCACCAATGCTATAGCGGTGGACTTCACCCCGGGTTCGCCAGTTCTCTCGATGGCCAATGTCAATTTCGATGGGTTTCAGCTGGCCTTGCCGGGACTCAGTGCACCGGGTATAGGCGCATTCAATGTCACCATGAGGCTGATCGATAACGCCTCGCTCACGTTCATGCTGACCGGCGCGGAGAATATAACCACGCCGGGATTGAATGCCGGCAATGGCTTCAGTGGTACCCAGTTGCTCAACTGTGCGGCATTTTCAGCACCCCCAGGGTCCCAGGCACTCCTGCCTGGCGCACCGGTGTATGCCCCGTTGACCGGTCAGCTTGATATTCCGGAACTCAATTACAGCGGCAGAAAATACGCCGCTCAGCTGCAACTGATCAGCACAGAGCCCATGCTTTTCTCTTTGCTGACCGTGGATGAAATCCAGCCCGGTGCTGGCAGCAGCGGCCCGTCTATTTCGGAAATCGGGGGCAGCCTTCCCACCGAGCCCTCGCAGGATTTTATTCCCCTGTGTCATGGCTGGGTATTGATCGGAGATACCTCACGCAACACCCTGGTCGAGCGCAACCTGATCACCGGCGCAACCGGTCATATCTACCCGTTCAACACCATGCCCGATCAGATGGTGCTGGATCCAACCAACCGGGTGGTCTACCTCACCAGCAAACCGGCCTCCGGCCGCTTGTACAAGCTCAACCTGCAGACACGCCAGATCACCCACACCTTACTGCGGGAAGACGGTCGCAGCTATCAGCCTGTTTCCCTCGCCATGGGCGAGAATGGCCAGGTCTTCAGCATCCTCTTTGACCCGAACTATTCCCGCGCCGAGCCCAGGCTTTCCGATAACGGATACTGGCTGGGCACCTTGCGCGCGGATGGCCAGTTCGCCCGCCCCAGTATCCCTCTGGAGACGCCGCAAAAGATTCACTACGACCCGATGCGTCGTCACGTGTTTGTCTACAACGCGGTAAACCTGGCCACTTTCCAATACACGCCCGGCTTCAACCTGCTGACCTTCGTAGAGAATACGGATATTCCGGTGGGCTCAAACTGTACTGATCTCAGCACTTCCCCGAATGGTTACCGGGTGGCTTATGCGTGTCCGCAGGGCAATGTCTCCACAACCGCCAGCACCAGCATCATAGATATGAACCCGCTGGATTATTTTGATACGGACGGAGAATGGCAACTGGACGGAAGCCCAGTGAGCGCAGTCTTCACACCGAACGGCGAGACCCTGATTGCCACTGATGGTGTCAAGCTTTACTTTTTCAATGTCTTCAATCACCTGCTGCGCGATTCGTATAATCTGGACCTGCCGGCAGGCGAAAGCGTCCGTAAAATCCGCATGTCGCGCGACGGCAAACTGATATACCTGTCAACGCAGACAGAATTTGGTGCCGCTGCCGGAAAAATGATCTGGCTGGCGCTGCCGAAATTCTGAGCGGGGCGCGCCGGGCCATCATTCCTTCCAGAGTTATTCAGCGGCTCCCTGGAACAGATGGCCCAGTTTGCGTCCTTTGACGGCCAGATAGCTTTCATTATGTGAATTCAGACCGGTCTGGATGGGCA
>JBBQMX010000451.1:0-1563 GCA_038329375.1 Pseudomonadales bacterium
GTCATAGCTGGCCATATCCGGCACGATCACCCGCAACACAAAATCCGCATTGCCGGTAACCGCGAAACACTGAAGCACTTCCGGGTAGCTGCTCACCTGCCGTTCGATCTCCGCCGTGCTGTCTATGGAATGCCGTTGAAGTGACAGGTTAACCAGCACGCACAACCCCTGGCCCAGGCGCTCCGGGGCGAGGTGCGCGCTGTAGCCGGTGATGACGCCGGTTTCCTCAAGCGTTCGCACCCGCCGCCAGCAGGCTGCCGGCGATAGCCCGATCTGTTCTGCCAGTTGCTGGTTACTGATTCGTCCGTCTTTTTGCAGAACCGCAAGAATGTGCTGGTCGAGTTTGTCCAGTTCCAACTGTTTCATTTAGTAACACCTGATTTTTATCGAAGGATCTTCTCTGAAATTGTCTTTTATCAAAGAGCCTTTCTTAAACTAATATAATTTTCGCCCAATACACAAGCACCTTTTGCGCACTTCCCTCTAGAATTCTGGTTATAAAACCGACAAAAGGAAGGCGCCATGTCCACTGACATCTCTCAACCCGATATCGCTCAAGACCGCAGCGCCCGGAACACCAACGCCGGAGCCGGCAGCCCGCAGCTGGACAACTACACGCTTGAAGACCGCTACCTGCGCGACTCTGGCCGGGTGTTCCTGACAGGGACCCAGGCGCTGGTTCGCATTCCTTTAATGCAGGCTGCGCTGGATCGCAAACAAGGGCTCAACACGGCGGGTCTGGTGAGTGGCTACCGGGGCTCGCCTCTGGGTGCTTATGATATGGCCCTTTGGCAGGCTCAAAAACATCTCGATGAAAACCGCATCGATTTTGTGCCTGCAATCAATGAGGACCTTGCGGCGACTATCATGCTGGGTACCCAGCAGGTAGAAACCGATGATGACCGCACGGTGGATGGCGTATTCGGGATCTGGTACGGCAAAGGGCCTGGCGTTGACCGCGCCGGGGATGCGTTGAAGCACGGCACCACGTACGGCAGTTCCCCTCACGGGGGCGTGCTGGTGATTGCCGGCGACGACCACGGCTGTGTGTCGTCCTCCATGCCGCACCAGTCTGATGTGGCGTTCATGAGCTTTTTCATGCCCACGATCAACCCAGCGAGCATTGCCGAGTATCTGGAGTTTGGGCTTTGGGGCATTGCGTTGTCGCGTTACAGCGGCTGTTGGGTGGGCTTCAAAGCGGTTTCTGAAACCGTGGAAAGTGCTGCGTCGGTAGAGCTGCCGCCACTGCCGGAGTTTGTAACCCCGGACGATTTCACCCCGCCTGAAACCGGCCTTCACTATCGCTGGCCGGATCTGCCCGGGCCGCAGCTGGAAACCCGCATTGAGCACAAGCTGGCGGCCGTGCAGGCGTTTGCCCGGGCCAACCCCATTGACCGTTGCCTGTTTGATAACGCACAGGCGCGCTTTGGTATTGTAACCACCGGTAAAGGCCACCTGGATCTGTTGGAAGCGCTGGATCTGCTGGGTATTGACGAAGACCGGGCCCGGGAGATGGGGCTGGATATCTACAAAGTGGGTCTGGTGTGGCCGATTGAGCGCCGC
>JBBQMX010000452.1:0-1517 GCA_038329375.1 Pseudomonadales bacterium
ATAGCCCGCAATCCATCCGCGATCTGTTGCGCAGCCTGGAAATCCTTTGCTTCAGCCTCGCCGCGCTTATTGCCGTGAGTATTTGGGCTGCGTCAGGTTATCTGGCGAGCGACTGGCTCAAGGCCGAGAAACTCCCCACCGCAGTCGTCGCCCAGGCGCTCGCGGTCATGGCGCTCGTGGTCGCGCTGCGCTTTGTGGAGGGCATCTACCGCGGCTCACTCTTCGGTCTGCAACGGCAGGTCTGGTACAACGGGGCCAGTGCAATCCTCGCCACCTTGCGCCATGGTGGTGCCGTGGCGGTTCTCGCATGGCTCTCGCCCACCGTCCAGGCCTTCTTTCTCTGGCAGGGTTTTATGTCCCTGCTGACCGTTGCCGTAATTGCCGCAAGCGTTCACCGGACATTGCCCAAACCCCCGTTACCACCGAGATTCTCACACGACGCCCTTGCCGGTGTCTGGAAGTTCGCCAGTGGGATGATGGGCATTACCTTTCTTGCCCTGCTCCTCACGCAGGTCGACAAGGTCTTGCTTTCGCGCCTGTTGACGCTCGAGTCCTTCGGCTACTATGCCTTGGCAGGAACTGTCGCCGGCGCGCTCTACATGGTGATTAGCCCCATCACGCAAGCCATTTTTCCGCGCATGGTGGAACTATCCACCCAAGACGATCAGGCCGCGCTGGTATCGGTCTACCATCAGGGGGCGCAACTGGTGACCATCCTGACCGCGCCCGCGGTGATGCTGCTCAGCCTCTTCGCCGGTGGGGTTGTTTTCATGTGGTCGGGGGATGCCAACCTTGCCGAAAATACCGCACCCATTTTGTTGCCCCTGGTGTTGGGCACCTTTCTGAATGGCTTGATGTGGATACCCTACCAATGCCAGCTTGCCCACGGCTGGACCAGCCTCGCCATCAAGACAAACGTCGTGGCAGTGCTTATGCTCATCCCCGCCATCTTTTGGGTTGTTCCCCACTACGGCGCTGTGGGTGCTGGATGGATTTGGGTGGCCCTGAACGCAGGCTATGTTCTGATCAGCATCCAGTTCATGCACCGAAGGTTGATCCCAGACGAAAAATGGCGCTGGTACTTTGCTGACGTACTACTACCCATTAGCGGGGCGCTTTGTGTCGTGCTGTTGGCGCAACTGTTTCAACCCTCGAGTTACCAGGGTCGTTGGTACTGGTTTGCTTTTCTGCTTATTACCGGAAGCCTTGCGCTGGCGGCATCAACCGCACTGGCCGACCGCATTCGGCCTCGGCTGTTAGCGATCATCGGCCTTTCCCTTCACTGGCAAAGTCGTGAGTCGAAAGTGTCACCAACAAAAAATATATAGCTGGACTTGAACATGAGCCGACTTAATCAGGAACAGAAGCAGAGCATGAGTCAGAATCTGAATTCCCTATCGAGCGACGTGGCGAAACCATTAATTACAACGATTATCCCGACTTATCGTCGTCCGGAACTGTTACGCCGTTCAATAAAGAGCGTATTGAATCAAACCTACCCGCATTTCCAGGTCTGT
>JBBQMX010000453.1:0-1505 GCA_038329375.1 Pseudomonadales bacterium
CGCATGACATTCTGGGCAAACAGCTCCACCGCCTGCTCTTCCGAGTGACGATCAAACTTCAGCCCGTTTATGATGGCATCGTTCTGATAGGTCTCGATAAAATCCAGCGCGATACGATAGTACGTGGCTTTGATGGTGCGGAATTTCTCGTTGGAGAAAATTTCGCCATTGGTGGCCAGTTTCCGGAACACGGCCTTGCTGATGTCGGTACTCATCTTCGACAGGCCTTTGCCGACATCCTCCGGTGACAAGTCCTGATGCTTGTGGTCGTAGGTATCGGCAATATCCACCTGGCAAAGGCGGTTGGTGGCGTAGTTGCGTTTCATCTCTGATAACACGCCCACCTCAAGACCCCAGTCGCTGGGAATGCGCAGGTCCGAGATCACATCGGTGCGGAACGAGAACTCACCAGCTAGCGGGTAACGGTAACTGTCGAGGTAATCCAGGAAGTCGCTAGGGCCACACACCTTTTTCAGGGCCCGAATCAGTGGGGTTACAAGCAAACGGCTGACCCGACCATTCATCTTGCCGTCGGCCACCCGGGCGTAGTAGCCCTTGCAGAACATATAATTGAACGCCGGGTTGGCGACCGGGTAGATCAGTCGGGCCACCAGATCCCGCGAATACGTGAGGATGTCACAATCGTGCAGCGCTACGGATTTGCTCATGCCGGAGGCCAGCACATAGCCAAAGCAGAACCAGACGTTTCGGCCCTTCCCCATTTCCGCTGGCGCAAGACCGTGCTCGCTGAGCTTCTGGTCAATCTCCCGCAGCCGCGGGCCGTCGTTCCACAGCACGCGAACATGCTGAGGCAGACCGGCAAAATACTCCAGCGCATGGCGATACTGGGTCTCGTCAGCGCGGTCCAGGCCGATGACAATTTGCTCGAGGTAAGGCACCTTCGTCAGTTCACTGACAATGTGCTTCAGCGCAGGCCCTTCGAGCTCGGAATACAGTGATGGCAGCACCAGTGTCATGGGTCGCGCTTTTCGGAACGACATCAGTTCCGCTTCCAGCTCTTCAACCGGCCGCTGCCGGAAATTATGCAAGGTCGTCACAATGCCGTTCTGGTAAAAGTCACCCATAACTTACCCCTACGGTTTTAGTAAGACGGATCAGTCATTAAAATCTGACAGGATTTTCAGGACACAGTCGTTCCAGCCTGCCGGCCCGGTTTTCTCTGATCGCATTGCCTGTTTGCCTCCGGATAACACCATACTGTCGGAGTTCACCCCTTTGATCACAATCGGAATATCCGCTTGCTCCAGCATGCGGGCATCGTTCGGGCTATCACCCAATGCTACCGACATCACATCAACCCCTGGATAGCGTTCCCGGTATTGCTCCATCAGATAAAGCATGGCACCGGCCTTATCGAAAAAGCCCATGGCATGGAAGAACCGACCGCCCTGAACCAATTGCAGCTGATCGGTTGCCAGCGCGCGACGAAACTCCGCTAAAGCGGCTTCATCACCCTGCCAGAGCAGCGGTTCGGTGGCATCCCG